>JARLIR010000045.1 GCA_031291635.1 Rhizomicrobium sp.
AATCGCAATGCCAAGGGCGAGCGCTCCCTTCGCCTCCACACTCATCTCAAAAAACAACTGCTGGCCCAGCACTTACAGCTCTTGGTGCTAGCAGCAGCCGTCAGCCATCTCGAGCGCCGCGTCGCACCGCAAAGCCCGGCACGCGCCTTGCAGCACAAAGGCAAATTTTCGCAAAACAATTATCTTGCCGAAGCTGCAGCTATGCAGCAGAGCCAGCAACGCGACGACACGTCCACCCCGCTCCTTGAAATCGCGCCGCGCGATCTCCAATTTCCTATCGCTCTTTGACATCGCCGGGATATGCCTTACCGCGCAAATTCGCAGCGCGGCGGGCTAACGTTTTCGCGCATTGTATGCAAAACAAACAGTGCCCTGCATTTACTTTCGTTTATCGTTTTTGTTCAAAGCGATAACGACAAAATCGGGGACTGGAACCGCAAAATGGCGATAAGCCCCCCTCCCTGCCTTGATGCATAAGGCACCGTCGCAAACCGACCTTAGAGAGGTAATTATTTTCTGGTCCAAAGCCTTAGCAGCCATTTTGGCCATTCGAATGTCAATTTGGACGCTGGGCGTTGGACCGCCTTCGGGGGGGCTTTAGGTTCCACTTTCCACGCCGGAATAACCGCCGCCGCTTTTGCGCCCACGGCGAGTTGTGGATGGGAGGGCAGATCGACCTCCTCCTTCTTCTCGCGCGCCGCGACGCAAGCAATCGCACGCTTGCCCAACTCGGCGAAATCGTGCGCCAGCGGCAGGCTCTCCACCACGCAAGCGTCGAAGAAAGTGTAATGGTCGCTCTCACCGCAGCCGAAGGACGAGCGGTCCGGCGCCGCCGCCGTCAGCACGATGCGGTCCGCCGCTTTCAGCTTGGGAATGAAGACGCCGGAATAACAGGCCGAGACGATCACCACCGCAGGGCGGCCGTGGCAAGATTGATCGATCATCTTGGCCAAGCCGGTGGGGCTCAGCAGCGCATCACCGATGCCGATGCCATGATCGTCGCCATGCGAGGTGAGATAGGCCAGGCAGCCGCCATGCGTCTGCGACGCCACCTGCTCCAAACCGCGCGCGATATTGCGCGGTGTCGACAAAATGGGATGGCCGTCGGGGTATTTCTTCGGCCGGTCGGAGAATTGCGCAATATGATCGGGCGCAAAGCCGATGCTGAGGAGACCGCGGGCAATAGCGCTGCGGCCGTTATCGAACACCGCGGTGCGGCCGCCTTCATGGGCATAGGAATCACCGGCCACGACCACCGCTGCCCAATCGGCGAAGGACGCGGCCTCTGCTGGCAGCGCGGCCAAGAGAAAAAGCAGCAGCGCCAGCAGCGTCTTCATCGCATAAAGGCTCCCGCCAGTTCGATATGCGAGGACCACAAGAACTGATCGACCGGCACAAGCTGCGTCAGCCGGTAACCGCCATCGAGCAGAATGCGGGCATCGCGTGCAAAGCTTTCAGCATCACAGGAAACGTATGCAATACGTGCTATTTTCGAAGCCGCCAGAACCTTCGCCTGTTCCAAGGCGCCCGCCCGCGGCGGATCGAGGCAAACGCCGTCGAAATCCTTCAGCTCAAAGGCGCTGAGCGGACGCTTGAAGAGGTTGCGCTTGTCCGTCGTGATGGGCTTCAGACCCGGCGTCGTCTTGGCCGCCGCGCTCACCGCTTCCAGCATAGGCACGTCGAGTTCAACCGCATGCACGCGGGCTTTTTCGGCCAGCGGAAAGGTAAAGGTACCGCAGCCGCAGAACAGATCCGCGACCCGCTTGGCGCCCTTCAGCGTCTGGGTGACGAAATCCTGCAACACCTTCTCGCCCTCCGCTGTGGGCTGCAGAAAAGCCTCCGGTGGCAAGGTCACCAACGCTTTGCCGAGACGCACTTTGGACTCGCCCAAGGTCACAACAACCAAGCCACGCGCCGTGATGCGCAACAGCCCAAGCTTACCGGCCCAACGTGCCAACGCCGCGATCGTGGTGGTGTCGTTGGGCTTGCTCCAGCGCAACGCCAGCTCGATACCGCTTTGGCTTTCGGTCAAGCGCAACTCGGCATCGCCTTCCGGCGCCAGCATCTCGGCGAGCATCGCCCGCAAGCCGGGCAGAATCGCCGTCAACGCCGGTCTCAGCACGAGGCATTCTTCGAGGTCGACAATGTCGTGCGAGCGCGCCGCGTGAAAACCGAGCAGGACGATGCCGTCCTTCAGCGTCGCCTTCATCGTGGCACGGCGGCGCGTGGCTGGCGGCACCGCGACAATCGCGGCAAGCTCGGTGGAAATTTCGAAACGCTTCAGGACCTGCACCACGGTCTGCCGCTTCAAGGCAAGGTAAGCGTCGTCCGGCAGATCCTGATAGGAGCAGCCACCGCAGCTTGAAAAATGGCGACAGATCACGTCTGCCTCGCCGCGACCAGAAACTCGCGATTGCCGTCGCCGCCTTCGATCGGGCTATCGATGGTACCGAGCACGGTCCAATGGCTCTTCTTCAACAGGGCGATGATCGCCTGCACGGCTTCGCTTTGCACCGCTTCGTCCTTGACGATCCCGCCCTTACCGACATTGGCGCGGCCTGCCTCGAACTGCGGCTTAACCAGCGCCACCAGCCAAGCGTCACGTGCCAGCGCCAAAGCGGCAGGCAGCGCCAGTTTCAAACTGATGAAGCTGACATCGGCGACGATGGCGCGTGGCGGCACCGCGATCTGGGCAATGGTCAGATTGCGCGCGTCCGTGCCTTCCATCGAAATGACGCGCTCGTCAGCAGTGAGCTTCTCGCGCAGCTGGCCATGGCCGACATCAACGGCATAAACGCGCTGTGCTCCGCGTTCGAGCAGCACCTCGGTAAAACCGCCGGTCGAGGCGCCAATATCGAGGCAGACGAGGCCTTCAGGCGAAAGTTCGAAATGGTCCAGCGCCGCAAGCAGCTTCAAGGCACCACGCGAAACATAGGGATGCGCTTTGGTGTAAACGATGGCAGCATCGTCCGGCACAGCCTGCGAGGGTTTCATGATGCGCTGACCATTGGCCGTCACCGAGCCAGCACGGATCGCAGCTTGCGCTTCGGAGCGCGAAGCGGCGAAGCCATGCTCGACCAAATATACGTCTGCCCGCGCGCCCATTGGCCCAATCGTTCCCAACTCAGCCCCTGTTCTCGGGGCTGCGCAAGGCTGGGTCAAGGGCCAAGACGTCAGGCGATACGCGTTACCGCAGCGGCAGCGCTCTCACGGCCCAAAGCCAGCAAAGCGGTATGCACAATGGCGCCAGCATCGAGCCCTGCCTCTATATACATGTGGTCGGGTGTGTCGTGGTTCTGGAAACGGTCCGGCAGCACCAGCGGCCGCACCTTAAGACCACGATCCAAGAGCCCTTCGCCCGCCAGGAAGTGCAGTACATGGGCGGCAAAACCGCCGATGGCGTTTTCTTCGACCGTGATGAGAAGCTCATGCTCCAGCGCCAAGCGTCGGATTAGGTCACGATCCAGCGGCTTGGCGAAACGCGCATCGACAACCGTGGTCGACAGCCCATAGCCCGCGAGCTCTTCAGCTGCCTCGAGCGCTGGGGCCAGACGCGTGCCAAGGCTGAGGATCGCAATCGACGTGCCTTCACGCAAGACGCGGCCTTTACCGATCTCCAGGGGTGAACCGATCAACGGCCGTTCCAGACCCACACCCTCGCCGCGCGGATAACGCAAAGCGCTCGGGCCTTCGTCATAGCGCACTTGCGTCGCCACCATATGCATCAACTCGACTTCGTCGGCGGCTGCCATCACTACCATGCCCGGCAAGGCGGCGAGATAGGTCACATCGAAGGAACCCGCATGGGTGGGACCATCAGCGCCCACAAGACCAGCGCGATCCAAGGCAAAGCGTACCGGCAAGCCCTGAATGGCCACATCGTGCACCACTTGGTCATAGGCACGCTGGAGAAAGGTCGAGTAGATCGCGCAGAAGGGCTTGAGGCCTTCCGCTGCCAAACCAGCGGCAAAGGTCACCGCATGCTGTTCGGCGATACCGACATCAAAGAAGCGGCCCGGAAAATCCTTAGCAAACTGGTCGAGCCCTGTGCCCGCTGGCATCGCCGCGGTGATCGCCACAATGCGCGGATCGGCCTTGGCTTCGGCGACCAGCGCGTCAGAGAATACCTTGGTGTAGGATGGCAGATTGGATTTTGACTTCTTCTGCTCACCGGTCAGAACATTGAACTTCGTGACCCCGTGATATTTGTCGTCGCTCGCCTCGGCCGGGGCATAGCCCTTGCCCTTCTTGGTGACGACATGGACCAGGATCGGCCCGTTCTGCATGTCGCGCACATTTTCGAGCACCGGAATCAGGTGTTCCAGATTGTGGCCATCAATCGGCCCCACATAATAGAAGCCAAGCTCTTCGAATAGCGTGCCGCCCGTGACCATGCCGCGCGCATATTCTTCCACGCGACGCGCCCCAATCGCGAGGGGACGTGGCAGTTTGAGGGCCAGCCGCTTGAACAACTTACGCACGCCACGATAAGGCCGCGATGAAACTAAGCGCGAAAGATAGGCGCTCAAGGCTCCCACCGGCGGTGCAATCGACATGTCATTATCGTTGAGCACCACAATCAGGCGTGTGCTGGAGGCACCAGCATTATTCATGGCCTCATAGGCCATGCCCGCGCTCATCGAACCATCGCCGATGATCGCGACGACGTTATTCTTGTTGCCTTTAAGCTCACTCGCTATGGCAAAGCCGCAACCAGCCGAAATGGACGTGGAGGAATGCGCCGCGCCAAACGGATCGTATTCACTCTCGGCGCGCTTGGTGAAGCCGGAAAGGCCGCCACCCTGGCGCAGCGACCGCATGCGGTCGCGCCGGCCAGTGAGTATTTTGTGCGGATAAGCTTGATGGCCCACATCCCAGATGAGCCGGTCCTCGGGGGTATTAAAGACATAGTGCAGCGCCACGGTGAGCTCAACCACGCCGAGACTAGAGCCGAGATGACCACCAGTCACAGAAACAATGTCGATCAGCTCGTTGCGCAGCTCGTCCGCAAGTTCTGGAAGGACTGACCGCGAAAGCGCCCTTAGATCCTTCGGCAATAACACGCCGTCCAAGAGTGGCGTCTTGCTGGTTCCTGACATCAGTTTTGCTCCGCTCGCCGCGCGGCTTGGGCATAAGTTACTCCCCCACCCAAGGGCGACCGCTGGCTGGAAGGTCAGTCATCTACACAAAGAAATCAAGCCGATCATTTCTTTAACCGGGACCGCCTTCGACCGAATCTAAATTGTGGCCGCAGCGCATCACCAATCATCCAGCACCGTCGAGGGCAATCCAAGGCTGAATACCGCGGATTGCCGATTTCTCACTTTCGTGTCCGCGCGGGAACCGTCCGCGACAGGTTTTGTTCAATTGCGGCGCTGAACCAGCAAAACACTCGAACATATCCACTTTACTAAGTGCCCCTCCCTGGACCCCAGGGAGAATACTCAAGCCACCTATCATCCGCGAACGGACTAAGCCCGGCCTAGTACGTCTTCCGTTGCGGAATGCCAATTCAACTAAGATCGAGCGGTTCAGCACCAACTTTGCTGCCGGCGAGCACGATTTTTTCCAACCGCCCCTCCGCCGCCTTTAACTTGGCTTCACAGTGCGCCTTTAGCGCTTGGCCTCGCTCATAAAGTGTAATCGAACCGTCCAGCTCAACCAGTCCCTGTTCCAGCCTCGCGACGATGCCTTCCAGTTCTTTCAGTGCCGCCTCAAAGGTAAGTGTGTCCACACCGGTCGTGTCTGCCATTTTGCGCCCCATCTGACTTTCGTCGGACACTTCTAAGCATGGCTCGCCGCACCAACTCAACTTCGTCAGACTCCGCAACAGAAATGCGCCTTGGGTACGGAATCGCGCAAGAGCTCTATCGATGCATCACAACTCAGGGGCTAATAATTAACATGATGAAATTTTAGGCTTACAAGCCATTGATTATAAAGAGTAAGTATATT
Source organism: Rhizomicrobium sp. (assembly GCA_031291635.1). GTDB lineage: Bacteria > Pseudomonadota > Alphaproteobacteria > Micropepsales > Micropepsaceae > Rhizomicrobium. The sequence goes on from JARLIR010000045.1 coordinate 5,956, forward strand.
TTGTAGAAGGTGGACATTTTTTGATCAATGCCCGCCATAGCTAGCAACATAATTTCAATTCCACATTTTCTAATGGAATATTGCGTCTTTGCAACGCTTTTGTGCAGCATTCACGCAACAGGCAGATAGCTAAATCATTGCAAATGCGTATCCGCTGATGACGGAGAAGGCATCTGAATTTAGCGTCCCTGTCATGCGGGTAGAGCAGGCGTCCACAAAAGCGTCAGCGATTAGCGACTAAGCAGTCGGAAGCCCGTGAACCGATATGTAGTTACGAACCAGATAAGGGGGTTCTATTGTCTCACCGTAATCTCACTGTTCGCTCTGCGCTGTTCCTCGGAGCAGCCACGGCAGCAGCACTCACTCTTTCGCCCAGCTATGCGGCGGATCAAGTGGAACAAATCGTGGTGACGGGCACGCACATCGTGTCCCCAAACATGCAGTCGGCGAGCCCGGTTCTCGAAGCGTCTGCCGTGGACATCCAAGTCCAAGGCGTGACGAAGATTGAAGATCTGCTCAATCAGCTGCCGCAGGTTTTTGCGGGCCAGAGCGC
>JARLIR010000046.1 GCA_031291635.1 Rhizomicrobium sp.
GATACGGGCCGCGTTCTGGCCGGGCTTCAAATACAGCATGGCTGAGCCAGAGCCGTAAGCGACATCGGCTTCGAAATGATGGCGGGCACGCAGCTTGCCGAGATTGATGACCTTATCGACCTTTGTCATGCCGTGATCGGCGCCAATCACCAGGCTGACCTCACGCCCCCGCGGCAAAGCGGCAATCGCGGCCAGCAAACGGCCCACCACCGCATCGGCTTTGGCCACCGCCAGCTTGGTCTTGTCGCCATGGACGCCATCACCATGGGCGACGGAATCGGGATAATCGAAATAGAGCGCGATCAGCCGGCTGTCACCGCTGGCGAGCGCTGTGATGGCTTTGGTCAGGATGGTGTCGTCATCTTCGTGTTGGGCCCAAGGCACTTCAGGGTTGATGACGCTGGCTTGCTTGCCGCTGGTGGTAGACCAGCGGCCGACGAAGTTGAACACTGCCGCGGGCGCGCCCTGCCGTTCGGCTGCTTGCCACAGTGATTCGCATCCCGTGCGCCATGCCGCGTCAGCGCGATCCATTTTGCTGCCATAGCGGCCCAGCGTCGGATCGGTGAATTCATTGGCGACGATGCCGTGATGGGCGGGCCAGCAACCCGTCTGAAAGGTGGTGTGATTGACCATCGACAAGGCCGGGAAAGACGGCACCAAATGACGCGAACTCGTCCCTTCGCGCGCCAAACGGTCGAATGCGGGAGTGGCGACACCCTCCATCATGAAAGGCGAAAAGCCATCGAACAGCACCACGATTACGGTGCGCCCTTCGGCAGAGGCGTTGGGCAGCAGCGCGAGGCAAGCGAAGAAGGCCAGAAGGCGAAACATTTGGCGCATAAGCGTGTCCTTGCAACGGGCTTTTGGCATAGCCCCTGCCGCCAGCCGATTCAGCCCATCAGAGCGATACCGCGCGCATCTGACACTGGTGCGACTAACCGCGGTAGCGCAGCGCCTCCACCAAGAGCGCAAGAGCGGGAGAGGTCTGCCGCCGGCTGGGGTAATAGAGATGATAGCCGGCAAAGGGCGGGCACCAATCTTCCAACACATGCTTGAGCCGCTTCCTGGCGATGTGCTCAGCGACCATGTCTTCGGGCAGATACGCTAAGCCTAGTCCTGCCAAGGCCGCCTCCAGGATCAGCGCCAGATTGTTGAAGACGAGTTGGCCATCGACCCGCACTTTGACTTCGCGGCGGGCCTTTTCGAATTCCCAGGCATAAAGCCCGCCATAGGTGGGCAGGCGCAGATTGATGCAAGACTGCTCGGTGAGCTCTTGCAGCGTTTTCGGCGCGGGAAATTTCTTGAAATAGCTGGGCGCGCCCACCACTGCCATGCGGATGTCGGGGGCGATGCGCACCGCGATCATGTCCTTAGCCACTTGTTCACCGAAACGGATCCCGGCATCGAAACGCTCGGCCACGATGTCGGTGAGACCGGCATCCAGCACCACCTCCACCTTGATGTCGGGATAGAGCGGCAGAAACCGCGCCAGCCGCGGCCAGAGCACCGTCTTGGCGGCGTGTTCGGCGGTGGTGATGCGCAAGGTTCCCACCGGCTTGTCGCGCAAGGCGCCGAGCGCGGCCAGTTCCGCTTCGATCTCTTCCATATGCGGCCCGATATTGCTGAGCAGACGTTCGCCCGCTTGAGTCGGCGCCACGCTGCGGGTGGTACGGGTGAGCAGGCGCAACCCCAAGCGTTCTTCCAAGCCCTTGATGGTGTGACTTAAAGCCGATTGGGACACGCCCAATTTGGCGGCGGCACGGGTGAAATTCTTCTCACGCGCCACCGCCAGAAAGGCGATAAGATCGCCCATGCTTTCTCGTGCCATTCATGAGTCCTGCTCATAGGTGTATGCGCGTTATACCAGCTTATGCCGCACTGCCACAGCGCCTAAACAAGACTGGCTTGCTAGGCGCGGAGCATTTCGCAGCCTGCCCAGTCTCTTTTCCCCGGAGGATATTTCATGGCCATTTCCGTCATCGGCTACGCAGCCGCTTCACCCACATCCGAGCTTGCCCCCTTCCGCTTCGAGCGCCGCGATCCCAGAGGCGACGATGTCGTGATCGAGATTTTGTATTGCGGCGTTTGCCATTCCGATCTGCACACCGTGCGCAATGATTGGGGCAGTGCGATGTATCCGGTCGTGCCAGGGCATGAGATTGTCGGCAAAGTAACGGCGCTCGGCAAAGACGTGACCCGCTTCAAGATCGGCGACGCCGTCGGCGTTGGCTGCTTGGTCGATTCCTGCCGCCATTGCGTAGAATGCGAACACGGACACGAGCAATATTGCGACCACATGGTGCTGACCTACAGCTCCATCGATCCCAAAGACGGTTCTGTGACGCAAGGCGGTTATTCCAACCAGATCGTCGTTTCCGATCGCTTTGTGCTGAATATCCCCAAGGGTATAGATATGAAAGGCGCAGCCCCACTGCTCTGCGCCGGTATCACCACCTTTTCGCCGTTGCGCCATTGGCTGGTAGATGACCACAGCAAGGTTGCCATTGTCGGTCTCGGCGGACTCGGCCATATGGGCATCAAATTGGCTAAGGCCATGGGTGCCGAAGTGACACTCTTCACCCGCTCGCCGGGCAAGGAAGAAGATGCCAAACGCCTTGGTGCCGATCTCGTCGTGCTGTCCGCCGATGCAGCACAGATGGAGGCAGTGACCGGCAAATTCGATCTCATCATCGACACCGTGCCCTATGATCATGATCTCAACCCCTATATCCCCACCTTGTCGGTCAATGGCACGCTGGTACTGGTGGGCTATCTCGGCCCCCTCGGTACGGCGCTGAACACGGCGCCGCTGGTCTTGAAGCGCAAAGCGGTGGGCGGCTCGCTCATCGGTGGTTTGCCGGAAACCCAGGAAATGCTCGATTTCTGCGGCGAACACGGTATCACAGCCGATGTCGAAGTGATCGCCATGGCTGATATCAACAAAGCCTATGAACGGCTTTTGAAGAGCGATGTGAAATACCGCTTCGTCATCGATATGGCGACGCTGTCGGGCTGAGTTTAGCGCCGTCCTTTTTGTGCTTTCTAGCGCCACCAGGATCCTCCTGGTGGCGTTTTCGTTGGCCGCGCCATTTATGCTAGCGCTGCATAAGTCCATGCCGATTTTGCCGTCTAATCGCGGGCGGCGCAGCGGCCTAAAAGACAGTCCCACGCTAGGAGAACAGCTGATGCAAACGCGCAAAATCGGAACTTTGGAAGTCTCGGCCATTGGGCTGGGGTGCATGGGGATGAGCTTTTCTTACGGCCCGCCCAAGGACACAGCCGAGATGACAAAGCTGCTGCAAGGCGCCGTCGAGCGCGGCATCACGTTTTTCGATACGGCGGAAGTCTATGGCCCGTATTTGAATGAAGAGCTGGTCGGTGCCGCGCTGGCGCCCTTCAAAGGCAAAGTCGTCATCGCCACCAAATTCGGTTTCGATCTTTCCACGCAGCCCAATTTCGCTGCTGGCGGCCCGCGCCTCAGCAGCCATCCGCAGCACATCAAGGAAGCCGTGGAAGGCTCGCTAAAGCGCCTGCAAGTGGAGTGCATCGATCTGCTTTATCAGCACCGCGTCGATCCGGCGGTACCGATCGAAGAGGTCGCGGGCGCGGTGAAAGACTTGATCGCCGCGGGCAAGGTCAAGCATTTCGGGCTTTCCGAAGCCAATGCCACGACCATCCGCAAGGCGCATGCAGTGCAAAAGGTGACCGCCCTGCAAAGCGAATATTCCTTGTGGTGGCGCCGCCCGGAAGAACGCGAGCTTGCCGTGCTGGAGGAACTCGGCATCGGCTTGGTGCCTTACAGCCCGCTGGGCCGCGGTTTTCTGACCGGAACCATCAAGACGGGCGCTGATTTCGGCAAAGGCGATTTCCGCGCCGCGCTGCCGCGCTTCACGCCGCAAGCCATGGCAACCAATCAAGCGCTGATCGATGTTCTGACAGGGATTGCGGAGGGCAAAAAGGCCAGCACGGCACAGGTGGCGCTGGCTTGGCTGCTGCAGCAAAAGCCGTGGATCGTGCCCATTCCCGGCACCACCAAGTTGAACCGGGTGGAGGAGAATATCGGCGCCGTGAGCGCGAATCTGAGCGCCGCAGATCTTGCTGCCATCGACGTCGCCGCCGCCAAAGTGACTGGCGGACGCTATCCCGAAGCGCTGGAACAGATGACGGGGCGGTGAATCATTTTTCCGTCATGGCCGCCCTCGCGGCGGCCATCCATCTCTCCGTCGGCGGAGTTTTTGCCACTGGATGGCCGGGTCAAGCCCGGCCATGACGGGTTGGTGATGGTTACGCCGTCGCTTTTTCTGCGTTCCACTTTTTGTACGCCGCGATGACCTCGGCATAGATCGGCCGCTTGAAGGGCACGATGATGTCGAGGAGATCGTCGATCTTGGCCCAGCGCCATTCGGCGAATTCGGGTTCGTGGCGGGTAAGATCGATGTCACTGTCGGCGCCGGTGAAGCGCAGCACAAACCAGCTCTGCTTTTGGCCGCGATACTTGCCGTGCAGGGCCACGCCGATCAGATGCTCGGGCAGATCGTAGACAAAGTCGCCGTCCAGAAGCGTAAGGATCTCGGCTTTGGCAGTGCCGACTTCTTCGCCCAACTCGCGCAGCGCCGCCACCTCCGCCGTCTCGCCTTTATCAATGCCGCCTTGCGGCATTTGCCAGCTTTCCACCGTTTGATCGATGCGGCGGCCGATGAAGACCTCGCCAGCTGCATTGAGAAGCATGAGACCAACCCCCATGCGATAAGGCAGGTCGGCAGCTTGAACGGGTTTTGACATGGATGGGGCGCGCTATTTCTTTTCCGTCGCGACTATCGCCGAAATGGGCACCAGAACAAAGCCGCGTCCGGGCAGGCTGCGCGCCCATAGCGTCACGCGCTCGACGGTGACGGGATAGACAAAGCCTGAACCGGCAGCGCTGCCTTTGGCGCGGGCTTCGGTTTCGAGATCGGCAAGGCGATGGTCGATCTCCAGCGAAGCCTGGATGGAATCGATGGTGAGATTGGCTTGCGCGAAGGGTGAGCCGAGGCGGCCCGCCACATCTTTGGCCACTGAGCGATTGGCCGCGCCGTTGTCATAAAACATCAAGCCGCGGCGCATCAGGGTGGTCAGAACCGGCTCAAGCGAACCGGAATCCGACAAGAAACGCGCCCCGAGAAGATTTGTGACGCCGACATAGCCGGTGATACGCGACAAGGACCAGCTCAGGCGCTTGATATTGCCTTCTTCGCCCACCGAACTCCGCAAGGTGTATTGGCCCGGATCGGAATCGGGGAAATCGTAGGGCTCCATCGGCACTTGCAACAGAACCTCGTGGCCCTTTTGGCGCGCCAGCGAGACCCAACGCTGCACATCATTGGCATAAGGCGCAAAAGCCAGCGTCACACCGGAGGGCAGCATCGTGATGGCCGCCGACGTGGCTTTGGCCGAGATGCCGAGGCCGCCAATGACAATGGCGATGCGCGGATGATTGCCCGCCGCCACCGGGGTGGCATAGGCGTGCAGCGGCCAAATGCCGGTATCAGATATGCGCGGCAGATAACCCTCTGGGGTTTTTTCGAGTAGCGCCGGATTGGCAATATTGGGTCCGCCTGCAACCGGCGGCAGGGTGATGACGGGCTCTGCAGCAGCGACAGGCTGCACGGGGACAGGTTTGCTTGGCGCGGGTGATGCGGGCGGCGCCATGGCCGCGACCGCGGCCAGTTCACTGGCAGACAATTGGGCTGGCGCTATGCCGCCTGCGGGCGTCTCGAAAAGCTGAGGGGCGGCGACAGCCACGGGCGGCACGGCAGATTTCGCCACCACCGCTTTCTTGGGCGCCACGGCGCGCTCGATGACGCCGGTGACGGTTTCGGCGGCTTCGGTTTTGGGCGCAGCCGCTTTGCCGAAAATTTGCACATAAGCAGCAAGCCCGCCGCAAACGACAATGACCACGAGCCAAGCCATCCCCAACACGAGGGCAGCGCGCTTCCCGGTCAAACTCGAGGTGGCCATGCTCGTAAGGTAAGCCCCAGCATGGTTACACCCTGGTTAAAGTTCAGGCCGGAAAGGATGAATTTCCGGCCTGTTCCGTAGCTTTTTGGGTCGCTCTGGCGGGCCGAGCCTAATGGCCGACAGCGGGCACCTTGGCTTGAGCGACCGTCACTTTGCCGTGCAGGAAGTCCAAAGCATAAGAGAGCTGGAAGTCTTCGATCTTCTTGCCCGCAGGCGGACGGATAACCGAGGCTTCGAGCGTCTTTTTCTTGGCCGCACTCTCATTGACGAGATGGCCCGGCAGATCGGCTTCGCTGGGACGATCCAGCTTGGTCTGATTTTCTTCCGCACCCTGAGCGACCAAAATGGTCGGGACGATGCCTTCGGCCTGAATCGAACGGCCCGACGGCGTGTAGTAGCGTGCCGTGGTCAGACGCAGCGCGCCGCCGCCTTCGCCGAGCGGGATGATGGTCTGCACCGAGCCTTTGCCGAAGCTGGTCATGCCGATGATGGTGGCGCGTTTGTGATCTTGCAGCGCCCCGGCAACGATTTCCGAGGCCGAAGCGGTGCCGCCGTTGGTCAACACCACCACAGGCTTGCCATCGGTGATGTCGCCCGGCTTGGCATCGAAGCGCTGAGTATCTTCAGGATGACGGCCGCGGGTCGAAACGATCTCGCCCTTGTTGAGGAAATCATCCGAAACCTGCACCGCTTGATCGAGGAGGCCGCCCGGATCGTTGCGCAGGTCGATGACATAACCCTTGATGCCCGCGCCGATCTGTTTTTTCAGCTCGCGCACGGCCTTTTCCAGGCCTTTATCGGTTTCTTCGTTGAAGGAGGCGATGCGGATATAGCCGATGTCGCCTTCACGATGCCATTTGACGCTATCGACATGAATGACGGCGCGGGCCAGCTGCACATCAAAAGGCTTTTTCTCGCCCTGACGCAGAATGGTCAGCGTGATCTTGGTGCCCACCGGGCCGCGCATCTTGTCGATGGCATCGTTGAGGCCGAGGCCCTGAATGGCATCGCCGTTGATCGAGGCAATGAAGTCACCGGTCTTGAGACCTGCTTTGGCCGCGGGCGTGTCGTCGATGGGCGAGATCACCTTGATCAGGCCGTCTTCCATCGTCACTTCGATGCCGATGCCACCGAATTCGCCTTTGGTCTGAATCTGCATGTCGGCGAAGGCTTTGGGGTCCATGTAGCTGGAATGGGGATCGAGCCCCGCCACCATGCCTTCGATGGCGCCGCTCATCAGCTCGTTATCCTGAACCGGGCGGACGTAATTCTCGCGCACCTTTTCATAGGCGTCGCTAAACAAATCGAACTGTTTGTAGATGTTCGAATTGTTCGCGCCTTGCGCCTGGGGCAGCAAGCCGACAGCGGTGATGAAACCTAGCCCCATACCGAGAGCAACAAAACCAAGGCGCTTCATGCTACTTTACCTTCCTGAGCACGACACCGATAAAAGGGGCGGGGTTCATCCCACGTCCGTTTTGTCGCAATTCAAAATATAATATGGACTCGTGGTCAAATTTCGGCATAGCGCCGACCGGTTCGCCCAAGAGGACATCATCGCCGGTGCGGACGTCAAGACGATCCAACCCTGCCAAGACGGCATGGTAGCCAGGGGCGATTTCTAAGATCAATACGTGTCCGACCTTGGCGAAGGATCCGGCGAAAAGAATTTTACCATCCGTAGGGGCTACCACGGTGCTGCCGGGATTGGTGGCATAAGTGAGCCCGGGTGCGGTCGTTCCGCCGACACCGTCAACACCACCAGAGCGAACCAATCCGACCACCGGAGCAATCAATTGTGGCCGCCGCGCGCCAGCGGCGGCGTTAACCACACCTGCGACGGTCACCACCGCTTGGGCTCCGTTGGCTGCACCCAATTGCGCCACCTTCTGCAACAGCGCCTGGAGGTTCCCAGCCGCTGCGGCAATGCTATCCAATTTGGTCTTTAGAACTCCATAACGCGTCACGGCGGCGCCCGCTTCCAGGCGCTTTACCGCCAAAAGCCGGTCCAAATCGACTCTGGCGCCAGAAAGTTGCGCGGCGTTGCGCACCGCCTCGGCGCGGCGGGCGATCAAATTTGTCCGCGTCTGCTGCAATTGGTGCATGCGGCGCGCCAGATCCGCCGCCTGTTGGTAGACATTCGGCAAGGAGGCCCCAATCAGCATGGCGCCGCGGGCGGCGGCCAAAGCGTCATCGGGACGGACGGCCATTGCGGGCGGCACGTCGTGCTGCAGCCGTTCGATCACCGCCAAAAGGCGGGAAACACCGACGCGATCACGGGCAAACAAGGCTGATAGGCGGTCATAATCCGCAGCAAGGCGCACCACCTCGGCATCGATGCGCAATTTTTCGCGCTCGAGGAATTCCACCTTGGCGGCACTGTCGATCAATTTTTGCTGCAGCTCAGCGGTTTGCCGCGTCAAGGCTTCGGAGCTGGTGCGTGCGCTGTCGAGGGCGGGCTTGTCTTTGGCGATCTCGCCCTTCAGGGCTTTGAACTGTTCGGCGGTCGAAGGTTGTTGCAAAAGTTGCCGTAGCGGGACTGCACGCGACATGTCCGTGATGCCATCGCTGGTCGGCGTCGGCGGGGCTGCGGGTTTGAGTGTTTGTTGCGGCCGTGGCCGCGGCACGGGGGGCACGGCTTTGGCGGCCGCCTCGCTAAAGGCAGCCGCCGAGACCAGTCCTACGAACAAGCCCGCAAGAAAGGCATCAGGCCTTTTTGGTCTGTGCTTTGACCGCGTTGATGCGCCGCTCAAGCTCCGCCGGGTCCCCTAGGAATTTCGCATCGGCGGCTTTCCAATACGCCGTCAGACGATAGGCCTTCGGAATACCGGTCGGCAAATCGACATCAATGATGTCGTTGTCGCTGACGCCTTCGAGGTATTTCAAGAGGGCGCGCAAAGAATTGCCATGGGCCGCGATGATGACGCGCTTGCCGGCTTTCAGATCGGGCAGCACGGCATTTTCCCAATACGGCATGACGCGGGCCAGCACGTCCTTCAGGCTTTCGCTCTTGGGCAGCTCCGCCGGATCGACATCCTTGTAGCGGCGGTCATGACCGGGAAAATCCGGGGAGGAGATTTCCACCGGCGGCGGCGGCACGTCATAAGAGCGGCGCCAGATCTTGACCTGGGCTTCGCCGAACTTTTCGACCGCTTCAACCTTATTGGCGCCCTGCAGGGCTCCGTAATGACGCTCGTTGAGGCGCCAATGCTTCTTTACCGGCAGCCACACTGCATCCATCTCATCGCATGCCAGATACAGGGTCTGATTGGCCCGTGTCAGCAGCGAGCAATGGGCGACGTCGAAGGCAAAGCCTTCTTCTTTCAGCACCTTGCCCGCTGAGCGGGCCTCGACTGTGCCTTTTTCGCTGAGACGGCAATCGCGCCAGCCGGTGAAGAGGTTAAGCTTGTTCCACTCACTCTCGCCGTGCCGCACGATGACCAGCTGGTAATCGGAATACTGTGACATCGCTATCCATCCGTAGATTTCAGCGGTGTTTTACCGCGTGGCGGGGCGTTCAGAAGCGGTTTTACCGTCTCGGCGACGGGCGTTTCGCCGCGCCCGCACGAGCAGGCTAGCGGCGGCCGGATTCAACCAAAGTCGATTTCGTCTTCCAGACGACGCAGGATTTGTAGGCGTCCTGCCAGATATTTCGTTGCGCCTCTTGGTCGTAACCATTGACGGCGGCATCGCGCGAACGTGCGGCAGCCGTGGCGGTACAGACGGGATCGGACGCGTCTGCCACGGTGGTGCTTGAATCAGGTTCTGTCGCACAGCCCCCCAAGGCCAGCAACGAAACGATCACAAAGCACGACGTCCGCATACGAATAATCCCCCAAGCTTTAGAACGATGCTATTTTGTTGCAATGCACACGTGATAGCCAGTGAAACCTCTACAACCGCGGGTGGACTGTACTGAGGCATGGCTATTTTCTGGGCATGGCGCCCAAGGGTCAAAACTGCCGGGACATTCTTGCCTACGGACCGGACGGGTCGCGCAAGCTGCCGGGAATTTCTTGAAAAACCTCGCGATTTCCGCGGCATGAAACTCGCATAGTGGTCCCTGCTTAACCGGGTGAAGCCATGCGTGGATTACAAAAAATTATATCGGCGGTTATGTTTGTCGCCCTCACCGTCCAGCCGGCGCTGGCGCTGTCGCGGGTCAAAGACTTGGTCGATGTCGAAGGCATACGTGACAATATGCTGGTCGGTTACGGCCTCGTGGTCGGCCTGAATGGCACAGGCGATTCCCTCAAGAATGCGCCTTTCACCCAGCAATCGATCCAAACCATGCTGGAGCGGATGGGGGTCAATACCCGCGGCACCACCATGCAGACCAAGAACACGGCCGCCGTGATGGTCACCGCCAGCTTGCATGCCTTCGCCTCCAACGGTTCGCACACCGACGTTTCGGTTAGCGCCATGGGCGATGCCAAATCCCTGCAAGGCGGCACCTTGCTCGTCACCACCCTTTTTGGTGCCGACGGACAGATTTATGCCCTGGCCCAAGGCCCGGTGGCGATTGGCGGCTTTTCCGCCCAAGGCGACGCCGGCAGCGTAACCCGGGGCGTGCCGACAGCCGGGCGCATTCCCAACGGCGCCATCGTCGAGCGCGAAATCAACTTCAACCTCGCCGCCGAGCACAGCCTGAAACTGGCCCTGCGCAATCCGGACCTGACCACGGCCTCGCGCATTGCCGCGGCAGTCAACTCTTACATTGGCAGCACGGTCGCGGTCGCTTCCGACCCCGCCACGGTGCACCTTGCCATTCCCAGCGAGTATAAAGGCGGCGTTGTCGGCCTGCTCACCGATATTGAACAGGTCAAGATCGCCACCGATCAGGTTGCCAAAGTGGTGATCAATGAATCCACCGGGGTGATCGTGATGGGCTCCGATGTGCGTATCTCCACCGTGGCGATCGCCCAGGGCAACCTCACCATCCGCGTCACCGAGACCCCGGAAGTGAGCCAGCCGGGTCCGCTCTCGAGCGGCACCACCCAGACCATGGCGCGCACCAAGATCGATATCGACGACGGCAAAAAGAACAAGATGGTGGTGATGCGCGAAGGCATTGCGCTGCAGAACCTAGTCGATGGCCTCAATGCGCTGGGTGTCGGCCCCCGCGACATCATCTCGATCCTGCAAGCGATCAAGGCGGCCGGTGCGTTGCAGGCCGAAATCCAGGTGATCGGATGACCATGGATATGACCGCAACCACGATGAATGTGGCGCAGGCCCCGATCCACGCCCCGGCGGCGACCTCGAACGTCGCCCGGGCGCAAAAGGCCGGCAAGGAATTCGAAGGCGTCTTCCTCACTCAGATGTTGGGGCAGATGTTTTCCGGCCTCACCACCGACGGGCCCTTTGGCGGCGGCCAAGGCGAATCGATGTTCCGCTCGCTGATGCTCGACGAATACGGCAAGCAGATCTCGGCCCAAGGCGGCATCGGCCTGGCCAAAAATGTTACGGCTGAACTCATCAAGCATCAGGAAGCCGCCCAGCAGGCCCAGGACGCGAGCGCGGCCAAAACGGCGCCATCCGTCTCCGACAAATCTGTCCCATCCGCAGGCAGCGCTCCATGAATCCCGACAGCGAAAAACTCGAACGCGTCATCGCCATGGCCGAGCGCCTCAGCAAAGCTTTGGAAGGTGATATTGACGCCTTACGAGCGGGCAAGCCGCAACAAATGACCTCGCTCGATCCGGAAATGGAGCGCCTCACGGTGCTTTATATGCGCGAGGTCTCAGGCCTGGACCCCAACCGCACCAAGGCCGCGCCCATGGATCTGCGCAAACGCCTGATGGCGGTGACCGGCAAATTCCGCGATACCTTGAAACTGCATCAGCGCTTGCTCACCCGCATGCGCAATGCCAGTGAAGGTTTGGTCAAAGCGGTCGCCAATGAAGTGGAGCGCCAGCGCGCGCCCAAGATCACCTACGCCCCCACCGCGGCGCACCATTATCGCAAGCCTGCTGTGGCGATGATCTACAACGGCGTCGTCTAAGCCGCCGCTACGGCCAGAGTTTTCTGACAATCGAAGAAATGAAAGCGGAGCCTTGACGCTCAGGCTTGCAGCAGGCTCAGCGCCACACTCATGTTCTGGCTGAGATTGCTGTTGTAGCTGGCCGCCGCCGCCGACATCTTGGCCGTGCTAGCCGCCGAGGCGGTGCTCGCCGTCGAGGTCGAGGTGTTGCTCTGCTGATAGACCTTTTGCAAAGCGCTCAACACATTCAGCAACTGGGCGCGCGCGGCCCCTGCCCCCGTCGTGGTCGAGATGTTGAGGTTGGTGCTGAAACCCAGCGAATAGGTGTTGCTGGTGCTGGTCGAAGCGGTGCTGGTGGAACTGGAGGTGGTCGACGGCGCACTCATGGTCTGGGCCGAAATCCCGAGGCGGCCGAGCGCATCCGAATTGGCGGGTCCAGAGATCAGTTTGGCGGTAGTCCCGGCATTGACTTGGATCTTGAGCGCGGCGCCGGTGCTGGAATAGGTGACCGAGGCTTTGCCCTTGCTGCCGAATTGGGCGTTGATCTTGGTCACCAGCGAATTGAGCGTCTCGCCCTTGTCGATGGCGATGCTGAAAGTGCGACCGGCATCACCCGTGATCTGAACCTTGAAGGAATCGCCCGGACGCAAGGTAGTTGCTGCCGCAAGATCCGAATTCTGCTGACCGGAAACGCTGCCGGAAGGAAGGCCCAGCGCATCTAGCACGCTGGCGCCACCGCTGGAAAAGGCAACGCCCGTGCCGGTCGATTGACCGTCAGCGCCACCATATTGTTTGACCCAGTTGACCGAGCCACTGCTCGACACTGCTGCCACAAACATATTGCTCGTGTCGGCGAGGTTGCGACTTTGTCCGGCGAAAGTGGCATTGGTGGAACCGGCAAGATAGACGGTGCCGTCTGTGCCCACGGTCAGTCCGGCGCCCTGTTCGTTGCCGGAGGTGCCGACATAACTGACATGATTGGCGGTGACGGAGTTGCCGTTGTCGGTGGCAGAAAAGACATAGGCATCGCTGCCGCCCGAAGCCGTATTGCTCGCCGTGGCATTCAGCGCGCCGTTGCGCGTGGTGCCCGAGATATAGATATTGTTGTCTTTGACAACGATCCCGCCGATGGTACCGCCCGATTGCAAATCGCCCATATCCATAGACCAGGTCGGCGCTTTCGTGGCATCGCCGCCGGCGTATTTGGAAACGATGGCATGACCGTTCTGCACCGAGGCGACCAAAAGATCGCCATTGGCAGTGGTGGTGGTGGCCGCAACGCTATCGCTGCCGGATGTGCCGAATTGCTGCTTGTAGACAGTCTTGCCGGTGCTATCGAGCTTGACGACATAAGCGTCTTGCTTGCCCGCGCTGCTCTGGCCTGAGGCGATCACGCCATTGGTCTGGCCACCGATATAAACATTGCCGCTGGTATCGACGCTGACCGCGTTGGCGCTGTTTTTGTTCAGGCTCGGAATCTGGGCCGTCCAAACCTGATTGCCGCTGGCATCATATTTGATGGCGTAACTATCCTGATTGCCGTTGCCGATTGCCGTGGTGGTCAAATTGGCCGTGGTCGAACCCACTACCACCACGCCACCTTGCGGATTGAGCGCCATTGATGCGCCATCCGCGGTCCCGGCGCTGCCCACCAATTTCGACCACAACTGTTTGCCGGCCGAATCGTATTTGGTGAGATAGGTATCCTGGGCACCTTGATTGATCTGGCTGCCGACATTACCCGAGGTGTCGCCGAGCATATAAACGTTGCCGCTCGAATCCACTACCGTCGCATTGGCGGTCGAGGTGCCGGGTGCCATGGCAGAGGTCGTGGAGGTGGACGTCGAGGCTGTCGATGAGGTCGAGGAAGCCGTTGAGGAGGCGCTGGAGGTCGAGGCCGACGCGATAGAGGCAGTGTTTACACTCACCGCCATACTGCGCGAAAATTCGGAAACAGGGTCGCTCAGATTGGAAAGCTTGGTGAGACGCCCTTGACTGTCGGCGGCGGAATCCGTCGTCGATGCGGTGAGACCCGAGGTGCCGGAGACGTAAAGTGCAGGAGCGGAGGTGGCCGAAAGCGAAACCTGTTCCGTGCCGCCGGGCACGATCTGCATGGCATATTGGGCCTTGGCCGCAACAGCCGCGGTGCCGTCGACGTTGCCGGAGACCAGATCCTTGGCGAAGCGCGTCGTAAATCCGCCCGCAGCCAGCTGCTGATTGACGTATTGCACGATATTGCCGAGCGAAAGATCGCCTTGCACCTTGGACAGATCGATGGCGACGTTGGTCGTGGTCGAGCCTTTTTTCACCGCGATATTGAAACTGTCCGAAGAACTGACACCCGACAGGGCTGAGGCGACATTGGCGCCACTGGCGACGACCGAGCCGGTGTAATCGAAACTCGGCATCGCCACCGTCGCCGTCGACGTCACGGTCGAACTGGCGGGCTGGGCTTGCAACGAGAATAGGTTGAAACTGGTGTTGGAAATGTAGCTCTGAATTTGCTGCAAGCCGGCTTGGAAGCGCGTGTTGTAACCGGCGCGCTGGCCGTCAGTGGTGGTATCGCGTTTGGCGATGGTGGCGAGATATGAAACATTGTTGATGGCGTTGTAGAGCGAGAAAAGCTTTTGGTTGTCCTGCTCCATCTTGGTGTCAGTGGCACTGCCGGCCAAGAGCGGCACATTGGTGGAATCAATGAAGTTCGTGGTCGAGAGCACCTGGGCATCGCGCGCCTGCTGAGTGGGCGTGGGCTTTGTCCACGGCGTCACATCATTGGCGGTGGCGCCGGTCTTGCCGGAGGTGGTGGTCGACGTGGTATTCGAATGTGCCACAGCATTCGTCACCGCCTGGTTCGTCTGAGCGGTGTAATAGCTCAGCAGACTCGACATATCGATGCTGGAAATGGCCACGGACGTTTCTTCTTCTAAACCGCGCTATAGTGGCGCTCACCGCGTTAACAGCAGCTTAAATTGGCGACGTACTTAACGCGCCCTTAAGTTCCTTTTTGGCACAACAGGCTATGGATCATTACACGCTCGGCTTGAAATTCACAGCAGCAGGACAGCATGTCCGCGCTATCGAAGAATTTGAGCGCGCGCTCGGTCTTAACCCCGATGATACAAGAACGCTTTTTGCCTTGGGCAACACGGCGCGGGCGCTGGGTCTCAAGCCTGCGGCCGAGGACTTTTATCGCCGCGTGCTGGCGCTGGAGCCGCAGCGGCTGGAAGCCATCGTCAACCTCGCCAATCTGCTGCGCAGCAGCGCGCAATTCGCAGCGGCGGAAGCCTTGTTGCAACCCGCCTTGGCACAGACGCCGGACAGTGTCGATCTGCTGCTCGCGCTCGGCTCCACCAAACGCGAGCAGGGCAAGAGCGATGAGGCCATCGCGCTCTATCGCCAAGCCTTGGCACAAAGCGCTGGTTTCGTACCCGCGCTCGTCAACCTCGCCGATCTCTTGGCCGATGGCGGCGATGATGACGAGGCCCTGGTGTTGTATGACCGGGCCTTGAAGTCGGATTCCCGCAACGCCCAAGCCCGTCTCAACCGCGCCATTCTCTATCTTTTGCGCGGCCAGTTGAAAGAGGGCTGGCGCGATTACGCCGCACGGCTGACCCTTGCCGGCAAAGTGCCGTTGCCCGATCACGGCCTGAAACGCTGGAGCGGCGAGAGCTTGAAGCGCACCCGTCTGCTGGTGAGCGCCGAACAAGGCGTCGGTGATCATCTGATGTTTGCCAGTCTGATTCCCGAACTGGCGGCGCGGGCGGCAGCGGAAGGCGGCAGTGTGATCTTAGAATGTGAGCCCCGGCTACGCGTACTTTTTGCCCGCTCGTTTCCCACGGTGGTCACCCATGACTGGGATATCGAGACTCGCGACGGCGTCCTGCGGACGCATTACGGCTGGCTGAAGACAATGGGCGGCGCCAATGCCGCCATCGAGATGGGCAGTCTGCCGCGGATCTTACGCAAAACGATCGAAGCCTTTCCCACGCCGCATGCCTATCTCGTCGCTGATGAGGCGGAAGCAGCGCTCTGGGGCGCGGAGTTTGCCAACTTGCCACGACCCTTGGTGGGCTTGTGCTGGCGCAGCGGCTCGGTCGGTGGCGAACGCGCCCGGCAATATGCCCCGCTGGAGGCTTGGGCCGATTTTGTCGCCGCCCTACCCGGCACCGCCATTTGCGCCCAATACGACGCCAAGCCGGATGAGATTGCGGCCTTGTCGGGTCGCAGCGGTAAAACCATTATCGTGCCGCAAGGCCTTGACCAGAAACGCGAATTGGACCGCACCGCGGCGCTGTTTGCGAGTCTCGATGCCATGGTGACGGCGCCGACTGCGGTCTCTTGGCTGGCGGCGGGGCTTGGCCTTCCCACCTGCAAAATTCTCTACGACACCAGTTGGACCAGCTTCAGCACGCACTTCGAGCCTTTTGCGCCGTCAGCGCAGTGTTTGATGCCACGCCGGAGCGGTGATTGGGCCGATGTCTTAGGCCAGGCCCTCGAAACGATCAGATCGCTGCCCGTATAAGTGCCTGACGCATGGTGAGCGCGGCAGCGAGATCGGCCGCGATACGCCCTGCCCCCAAACCATCGATGGTCATCAAGCCCGCAGCGCGCATGTCGCGGCGGCGGGCGCTGTCGTTGAGGAGCGTCCAGACGGCTTGCGCGATGGCTTTGTCGTCACAATCGTCGGCGGTACCGAGCGAGACGCCCATTCCAGCATGTTCGAAAGCCGAAGCTGAAAGGCTGTGATCCGGACTGATGCCGAGATAGAGCGCGGGCACGCCGAAAGCACCGAGTTCATAAGCGGTGACCCCGAATGCCGCCAAGGCCACATCACATGTGGCGTATTCGGTGGTGAGGCCGTCGGCCCCTTCCACGGTTTCGAAATTGGGCGACAACCGCACGATGGAGCGCGCCAAGCGCTCCTTATTGGCAAAGCCAGGGCCGATGACGAAGCGGGCGCGGAAAACCGGATCCAGCCGCTTCAAAGCATGGGCGCAACGCTCCGTCAGATTGAGCGGATCAGAGCCGCCCATGGTGACCAGCAAAGTCGGGCACGGCGAATGGGAGCGCGGCCGCGCCGGGGCCTGCATCGGCCCCAAAAGAGCCCATTCCCAACCGATACGGGCCTCGCAATGTGAGCCCGTCCAATCCAGCTGCGCCGCCTGCGGCACCGGTGGGTAATAGGCCAGATCGCAAGCCAGCCGCCGCTCCGAGCCGTCGTCGACTAGCACTTTGAGCGGGATCTCAAGGGCTGCAATGGCCACGCGCGACGGGCCGTCGCGGCAATCCAGCAGCAATAGATCGGGGTTGTGGGCGATGGTGGACAAATCTGCGGTGGGGCTATCTAGCAGATGCGCCGCAAAACCGGCTTGCTGGATAGGGGCAAGGCCATCCCCGCTGCCGTTGAGGGCAAAAACAGAGCCAATGCCTTCGCGGTCGCGCAAGGCGCGGGCCAGGGCGATCATGCGTTTGACATGGCCGAAGCCATAATGGCCACCGCCATCGCAACGAATGAGAGCAAGACCGCCGCTGGCCACAATTTCCTTCTGGCGGACATGCGCATTGATGCTGCGCAAGGCGGGTTCGCGGTCGAGCAGCAGCAGCAAATCGGCCAGCGAGGCTTCACCCGCTTTAGCTTCCAGCCGCGCATGCACTGCTTCGGCGAAAGCAAAATCATCGGGCGTATCGACGGTGAGCCGCGTGCCGCTGCGGGCCAGGCGCGGATAAGGCTTGGCGCGGGCAATCGGCACGAAATCGGGGTGGAGTTTGAAATAGCCGGTGACATGCTCGCGCGCCACCGGATCGTTCGAGGCCACCAGCATCAGCTTGTCGAGGGCGCGGCGGGTGAAGGGGTCGACGCCGCAATGGGCGGTTTCGGCGTTTTCTTCCAAGAGCACGTAATCGCCGTTCTGGTCGATCATGGCATCGACCAGATGATCGATGAAATCGGCGTCCAAAAAGGGAGCATCGGAATTGACGCGCACGATGATATCGGCGTCGAGAATTTCGGCGGCGCGGGCAAAGCGCGCCAGCACATCATCCTCTGGGCCCCGAATCACCGGCACGCCATGGGCCGCGCCGAAATCGACAATGGCATCATCGAGCGGATTGATACTGGTGGCGATAGCGACCGCCTCGATGCGCCTTGATTTTTGCAAGCGATGGACGATGTGCCAGAGCAAAGGCTTGCCCGCCACCGGTTTCAGAACCTTGCCAGGCAACCGCGTCGAGCCCATGCGGGCTTGAATCACGGCCACGATGCGAGGGGTCATGCGCAAGGCTCCCAAACGGCACGGACAGACTTAAGCGGACGCATGCCGTCTGAAGGATCGGCCCGCCAGTCCCGATCATCGCGTTCAGAAGGTTGCGGTTCCTTAAACCCGGTGCCATCTGCGGCGAAAGATTCGCGGATTCTAGCGATCACCGGAGCGATTTCGCCCGGCAACCAGCAATGCCCGGCTGCGTATTCAGCGCCGCGCCCGTCCAGGTCGAGATGGAACTCCACCGCGGCCGCGTGCCAGTGATGCACGGCGCGCTCGATGACGGCGGGACGGCGGGTGTGGTCGGACCAACCGACCTTACAACCGGTGGCGTTGCGCAAGGAGGCAATGGCGGCGAGATTGGCCTCAGCCACCGGGGTGGGATAAGCCGATACGCAATGCAAAAGCGTGATGTCGGCGGCACCAGCATCTTTCAGCGTCTCAACCGCAACCATGATCTCATCCAGCGTCGCCATCCCGGTGGAGAGAACCACAGGTTTGCCGGATTGCGCGCAGGCTTCGAGCAGCGGGCGGACCAAAAGTTCGTAGGACGCCACCTTATAAAAGGCGACATAGGGCGCCAGCTCGTCGACGGCTTCGCGGTAGAACGGTGTGCAGGAAAACGCGATACCGCGCGCTGAACAGTGTTCGGCCAAAGGTGCCAGATGCGCGAGTGGCAATTCCCATTCCCGGCGCGCCCGGTGTTTGGCACTTTTGGCCAGGATTTCCGGGGCGAACATACGATCAATGCGGAAAAGCTGGAATTTCACCGCATCGCAGCCAGCCTCGGCCGCGACATCGACAAAACGCAAAGCGCGGGCCAGTTCGCGACCATGATTGGAAGAGGCTTCGGCGATGAAGAGGGGGAGCATAGGATCTCCGGCGCGACGCTTATTAAGGATTTCTAAAGCGCGTATGGCTAAGAGAAGGTTAATGCGACAGAGGGCCCAGACATGAATCCGCAACTCTTCTTCGTGGTTTCGAGCGGACGCTCGGGCACCGCCATGCTGCATAAGGCTCTGTCGGCACTCCCCAATGTAGAGATGCACCATGAATATATGGTGCATCACATTCAGCCCTTGGCGGTGCGCCATTATCTTGGCCTGACCGCGGAGGGTGAGACCCAAGCCGTGCTGCGCCAGACCTATGGCGCCGCGGCGGAGTATTGCGACAAAGATTTTTGGGGTGATTCGTCCAACAAACTATCCTGGTTGATCCCAGAACTGGCCGCCCTCTTCCCGGAAGCCAAATTCGTGCACCTGGTTCGTGACGGACGCAAAGTCGCAGGCTCGTTTTTTCATAAGCTCGGGGACGAGTGTTACGACGACCGTTCCACCGAAATCCTGCGCGCTTATATTGAAGACGGCGCCGCCGAGCCGCCGCCGGAAAAAAAATATTGGTGGCCGTGGCCGAAGCAAAATGATGACGCTACCAAAGCCTTTCACAACTACAGCCAATTCGAACGCATCGCGTGGCACTGGTCTGAGATCAACCGTGTGATTTTGCAGGACTTGGCACCGGTGTCTGAAAATCAAAAGCACTTCGTCAGATTGGAAGATTTGCGCGCCGACCGCGCCCTGCTCGAAGGCCTCTACAAATTCCTCGATTTGCCCTTCAGCGACGAAGCCTTTGCCCTTTTCCAGCGCCCGCATAACGTCAATCGGCCAGAGGATAAGCCGCTTTCCGAGGCCGAGCGCGCCCAGTTCGAAGCCATCGCCGGACCGATGATGGCGCGTCTGGGTTATGCCGCCCGCCCCGAATATGTAGTGAATTATTAAGCACACGGGACGGAAGATGGTTACCAAGCTCCTTCTTGGGACCCTTCTATGCTGGATTTTTGCGAATTATGCGGCCGCGACGGGCTGATCCTGGCCTACGCGCCGGAACATTCGACCCGCGGCATCAGTGTTCATCTCTGCCCCGCTTGCGGCCTGGTGCAAAGTCTGCCGCGCATCGACCGCGCTCCACGCGCGGTGGCCGCCGTCTCTTGCGGCGCCGATTGGGGCAATGTGCGCTATGGCAAAGGCTTTCGTACCGCGATCGCACTCGATGCCGTTAAGCGCTATGGCGGGCTGGGCTATTTCACCCTGCTCGATGTCGGCTCCAATCGCGGCCGCTTCCTGGCGGCGGTGAAGAACAGCTTTCCGGCGGCAACGTTGGTGGCGGTGGAACCCGATGAGCGTGTGGCCGAGGCCGCAGCCGCGGTGGCCGAGCTTCACAGCTGCCGCATCGAAGATATCGATCTGGAAGCCGGACGCTTCGACATCGTCCATTCCTGTCACACCATCGAACATCTCGCCCACCCGATGCGGGTGCTAAAAGATCACGCCCGCGTGCTGAAAGACGGCGGGCTGCTGATCCTCGATGCGCCCAATATCGCCATTATCGGCAGCGACGACATTGTCGAAGAATGGTTCATTGATAAGCATCTCTACCATTTCTCGGCCAACACCCTGACGCGCATGGTGGAAGCAGCAGGTTTCGAAATTCTCGAAGCCCCAGATCCCAGCGATCTGGCCAATCTCTTCATCGTGGCGAAAAAGCGTGCCGCAGCAGCCGCGCAGGCACAGCCTTTGGCCGCCGAACCGGCCGAAGCAGACGCCGCCCGCGACCTTGTTGACCGCTATCGCCACATTCGCCTCGGCAATATCCAAGCCCTGACCGCTGTCGCCACCGAACTCAACACTCTGGCCACCAAAGGCATCGCCATATGGGGCGCAGGGCGCATCTTCGACAGCCTGATCGTGCATGGCGGCTTTGATCCCAGCACGCTCTCGAGCCTGATCGATACCCATCTCAAAGCTCATATGGCCGAACGCCATGGTTTTCCCCTCTCTGGTCCCGAGGCGCTCGCCGCTTCTCAGCCAGGTGTGGTGGTGGTCATGTCGCGCGGCTTTGCCGACGAAATCGTCGCTGAGGCCAAAATCCTGGCCCCTGGTGCCGACGTTCTTGTCTTCGCCGAATTGCTAGGCCGGGCCAAACGCCCCGCTGCCTAGATCCTTAGAGGGAACCAACCCATGACTGCGCTTGCGCAACAAATCGAACCGACGCCGAGTGTCAGCTGCCCTGACATCCAGGCCCAAATTGCCGAGGCCGCCCGCTTCACCCGGCGCCATCTGATCGCGTCCATCTATCGTGCCACCTCGGGCCATCCCGGTGGGGCGCTGTCTTGCGCCGATCTGATGGCGACGCTGTTCGGCGCGGAACTGAATATCTGGCCGTCTTCGGTCAATGATCCGCAGCGCGATCGCTTCGTGCTTTCCAAAGGCCATGCTTGCCCGACGCTGTACGCCATCGGCGCCTGGCACGGCTTCTGTGACAAGAAGGAGTCTTTGAACCTGCGCAAGCTGGGCAGCGTCTTTCAGGGCCACCCGCATGTGAAGGATCTACCTTGGGTCGAAACCTCCACCGGCTCCTTGGGCCAGGGTTTTGCGGTTGCCATGGGCATGGCGATGGGTCTTCGCATACAGAAAATCCGCGCCCGCGTATACGCCTTGCTCGGCGACGGCGAAATGCAGGAAGGCAGCGTCTGGGAAACGGCGATGTGTTCGGCCCATCACAAGCTGGATAATTTTTGCGTCCTCGTCGATTACAACAAGATGCAGTCCGATGCCCTCAATGAGGACATTTGCGGCATTCATCC
>JARLIR010000259.1 GCA_031291635.1 Rhizomicrobium sp.
GGGCACGGGTCTGAATAAGATCCTGAAGGATTTCGTCATCCGCTCGCAGACCATGATGGGCAAAGACGCGCCTTACGTGCCCGGCTGGGACTGCCACGGCCTGCCGATCGAATGGAAGATCGAGGAAAAATATCGCGCCAAAGGCAAGTCGAAAGACGATGTGCCGATCAGCGAATTGCGCACCGATTGCCGCGAATTTGCTTTGTCGTGGATTGACGTGCAGCGCGGTCAGTTCAAGCGCCTGGGTGTGATGGGCGAATGGGCCCATCCCTACACCACGATGAACTACAAAGCCGAAGCCACCATCGCGGGCGAGCTGCACAAATTCCTCGCCAATGGGCTGCTGTATCGCGGCTTCCGGCCGGTGATGTGGTCGCCGGTGGAAAAGACCGCGTTGGCCGAAGCCGAGATCGAATACCATGAGAAAACCTCACCCACGATCTATGTGAAGTTCCCGGTCGTTGCAGGGCCTGCAGAGGTGATCGGTGCTTCGGTGGTGATCTGGACGACGACGCCTTGGACCATCCCGGGCAATCGTGCCATCAGCTATTCGCCGACCATGGATTATGCCGTTTACGAAGTGACGGACGTTGGCGAGAGCACGTTTGCTGTCGTTGGAGAAAAGCTGCTGCTGTCCGATGTGCTGGCCGAACAAACCGCCAGCCACGCCAAGATCAGCGTGAAGCGTTTGGCTGCCGTCGATGCCGCGACGCTCACTTGCGCCCATCCTTTCGCGGGCAAGGGCTACGAGTTCCCGGTGCCGCTGCTGGCTGGCGAGCATGTCACCGCCGATACCGGCACGGGCTTTGTCCATACCGCGCCGGGGCATGGCGAAGACGATTTTGAGATCGTGCTGGAGAAGCTGGGCAAGGATTATCCGGCCAAGAATCCCGATGCCTTCGCGGTTATCACTGCCGAAGGTTCCTTCGCGCCGAATGTGCCGATCTTTGCGGGCAAATTCATTCTCTCACGCGATGGCAAGAAAGATGGCGATGCCAATGGCGCTGTCATCAAAGAGCTGATCGCTGACGGCAAGCTGCTGGCGAAGGGTTCGCTGCGCCATCAATATCCCCATTCCTGGCGCTCCAAAGCGCCGGTGATTTATCGCGCCACGCCGCAATGGTTTGCCGCCATGGACAAGCCATTCGAAGGCTCCAATGGCAAGACGTTGCGCCAGCTCGCGGTGCAGGCCATCGCCGATACGCGTTGGTATCCGGCAGCGGGCTCCAATCGCATCGGCTCGATGGTCGAAGGCCGCCCGGATTGGGTGCTGTCGCGCCAACGCGCCTGGGGTGTGCCGCTTGCCATCTTTGTCGAGAAGGCGACCGGCAAGCTTCTCAATGATGCCGCGGTGAACGCGCGCATTGTTGAAGCCTTTAAGGAAGAGGGCGCCGACGCTTGGTTCAATTCGCCTGCGGAGCGTTTCCTGGGCGAGGGCAAGAACCCTGCTGACTACGAGCAGGTCAAAGACATTTTGGATGTCTGGTTTGATTCCGGCTCGACCCATGTCTTCACGGTCGAAAAGCCGGTCGAACCGTCTTGGCCGCAAAAGGATCAAGCCGATCTCTACTTAGAGGGCTCGGATCAGCATCGCGGCTGGTTTCAGTCTTCACTGCTCGAAGGCTGCGCCACCACCGGTCATGCTCCTTATAAGGCGGTTCTCACCCACGGTTTCGTGCTGGATGAGAAGGGCTACAAAATGTCGAAGTCGCTCGGCAACACGGTGTTGCCGCAGACGATTGCCGATTCCAATGGCGCAGATATTTTGCGTCTGTGGGCGGCGTCGTCTGACTTCACGCAGGATTTGCGCATCGGCGGCGAGATCATCAAGGCCAATGTCGAATCCTATCGCCGCCTGCGCAACACCATCCGCTTCATGCTGGCAAACCTTGCGGGCTTCTCCGATGCAGAACGCATTGCGCCGGAAGAGATGCCGGAGCTGGAACGCTATATCCTCGCGAAGTTGGCCGAACTCGATGGCGTCGTGAACCGCGGTTATGCGGAATACGATTTCAACCGCGTCTTCAATGCGCTGTTCAACTTCTGCACCAACGAGCTGTCGGCCTTCTATTTCGACATCCGCAAAGACGCGCTCTATTGCGATAAGGTGACCTCGGTTCGCCGCCGTGCCGCCCGCACGGTGACGGAAGAAGCTTTCCGCCGCATCGTCACTTGGATGGCGCCGATCCTCTGCTTCACCATGGAGGAAGCCTGGACGTTGCGTTACGGCGCTGACAGCGTCCATCTGGAACTGTTCCCCGAGACGCCCGCCAGCTGGGCCTCGCCAGCACTAATCGAGAAATGGAATCGCATTCGCACCTTGCGCCGCGTCGTGACCGGGGCGCTGGAAGTGGCTCGCCGCGATAAGATCATTGGTGCCAGCCTGGAAGCTGCGCCCGTGCTTTACATCTCGGACGAAGCTGACAGTGCCATCCTGGCCGGTATCGATCTGGCCGAAATCGCCATTACCTCCGCTGCCCACGTCTCCACCAAAGAGCCGCCGGCGGATGCTTTCCGTCTTGCCGAGGTTGCGGGCGTGGCTGCCACGTTCCATCATGCGCAGGGCGACAAATGCGCGCGTTGCTGGATGGTACTACCGGAAGTTGGAAAAATCCCTGATCATCCGGATTTGTGCCAGCGTTGCAGCGGGGCGGTGACGGAATGAACATACGTGATGCCGGGCTTCTGGTCGCAGGGGCGACCTTTGTGCTCGACCAAGCCTCCAAGATGATCCTTCTGTATGGGGTTGGCTTCGCGCACGCCCCGCAAGGGGCTGCTATCGAGGTATTGCCTTTTTTTAATCTGCTATTGGTCTGGAATCCGGGCATCAGCCTTGGTTTGTTTCCGGCGTCCAGTGTTGAAGGCACTGTATTTCTGGCAACCTTCCAGATGATCGCAGTGGGCGTGCTCAGTTGGTGGTTATGGTTTGTCCGCAAGCGGACGCTGGCAATCGGTTTGGGGCTGGTGATTGGCGGCGCTTTGGGCAACCTGATCGACCGTTTGGTTTACGGTAAGGTGGCCGACTTCTTCCACCTTCATAGCTTCGGCTATGACTTTTACGTATTCAACGTCGCGGATGCAGCAATCACCTTTGGTGTAATCGGTTTGCTGTATGATGCCTTGACGAACCCCGACCCGCACCACGGCGCGGGACAGAAGGAGTAACCGATGAATATCCGTATGCTGCGATACGCTGCGCTCCTCTCCGTATCGGCCATTGCGCTTTCGGGCTGCGATACGATGCGTTCGGCTGCTGGCATGGATAAGAGTGCGCCCGACGAGTTCGCCGTCACCACCAAGGCGCCGCTGGTGATCCCGCCGGACTACAATCTCTTGCCGCCGCGTCCCGGAGCGGTGCCGACCAATCAGGTCGAGCCGACCGAAGCGGCCGAAGGCGCGCTGTTCGGCAACGATCCGGCGACTGTCGCGGCCCAGCTGCCCAACACCTATAGCGACAGCGAGAAGATGCTGCTCGCCAATGCCAAGGTGCAGAATATCGATCCGCAGATTCACCAGAATCTGGCCTCGGATTATAAGAACATGGTCGGTGCCGATGACGGCTTCACCAAGGACATTCTGTTCTGGCAGAAGCCCAAGGACGACACCAACGCTCCGCTCGACGCTGACAAGGAAGCCAAGGCCCTTGGCGATAAGCGAGCCGGTCAGGACGGCAAGCCTGCCGCCCCGCCGCCGCCGCCCAAGGAAGACAGTGGCTGGTTCGGCGGTCTGTTCGACTGGTTCTGATAACCGTCCTATTGGCCTATACTGACGGCGGGCGCCCTAGGGCCCCGTCGTTTTCGTGTTGGGGCGAATGCTATGCCGTTGCGGTGGGTATCTGAGATGCGTAGGACAATGCTGCGCTGGGTTCTACCGGTGGTCGCCGGTTTCGCTTTGCTGTGCGCCTCAGGCAGCGCCGAAGCACCTGCCGCGCCCAAGACCTTCCAATTCGTGCTGCAGAACGGGCTGCAGGTCGTGGTCGTGCCCGATCATCGTGCGCCCGTCGTCACCCAATTGGTGGTCTATAAGGTTGGAGCGGTGGACGATCCGCCCGGCGTTTCGGGTCTCGCTCATTTCTTCGAACATATGATGTTCCGCGGCACCAAAGCGTTGCCAGGCGGTGGTTATTCGCAGACCGTGGCGCGCAATGGCGGCGACGACAACGCCTTCACCACCCACGACTACACGGTGTTCCACGAGCAAATTGCCAAAGACAAATTCCGCACTGTGGCGCATCTGGAAGCGGACCGTATGGCCAATCTGGATTTATCGGAATCGGCGGTGATGGCCGAGCGCGATGTGGTGGCGGAAGAACGCCGTCTGCGCATCGACAACGATCCGCAAGCCTTGGTGCAGGAGCAGGCCGAGGCCGCGCTTTACCTCAGCCATCCTTATGGCCGCCCGGTGATCGGCTGGCCCGACGAAATTCGCCGCATCGACCGTGCCCAAGCGGAGACTTTCTATCGCCGCCATTACGCCCCCAACAACGCCATTCTGATTGTTGCCGGAGACGTGACGCAGGAAGAAGTGCGCAGCGTGGCCGAAGCCGAATTCGGACCTTTGCAGGCGCGCGATCTGGCGGCACGGGTGGATTACGCCCAGCCGCGGCGGATGGGCGAAAGCCGCATTACGGTGCCGCGCAAGGATGCCAAGGTGCCGCTTTTCCTGCGCCTCTATCGCGTCCAGAGTTATGCCGAAGCCGCTCCGGGCGCTGCGGAATCGTTGGAATTGTTGGCGCGTCTGCTGGGCGGTGACGTCACCTCGGCCTTGTATCACCGCTTGGTGGTGGAGCGCCGCTTGGCCACCGATGTCTCGGTTTCTTATGACGGCTACGCGCGTGATTCCGGCCAGTTCAGTATTTCCGCAAGCCCGCGCCCTGGCGTGCCGCTGGAAGCTGTGGA
>JARLIR010000260.1 GCA_031291635.1 Rhizomicrobium sp.
GCTTGGCCTGCTGCTGCAGACCAAAGAGAAAAAGCGCGTGCTGATGGCCTCGCTGGACGTCAATCGTCCCGCCGCCATGGAGCAGCTGAAGATTTTGGGCGAGCAGGCGGGCGTTCCCACCCTGCCGATCATCGCCGGTCAGACCCCGCTCACCATCGCCAAGCGCGCCATGGCGTCGGCGAGAGTCGGTGGTTACGACGTCCTTATTCTCGATACCGCTGGTCGCCAGCATATCGATGACGAGTTGATGGCCGAAGCCGCAGCCGTGCGCGAGATCACCAATCCGCACGAAACCATTCTGGTCGCCGATAGTCTGACCGGCCAAGACGCCGTCAATATCGCCAAAGCCTTCCACGCCCGCATGCCGCTCACGGGCATCATCCTCACGCGCGCGGACGGCGACGCGCGTGGTGGTGCGGCCTTGTCGATGCGCGCGGTGACCGGCGCGCCGATCAAATTCCTCGGCATGGGCGAAAAGCTCGATGCCCTGGAAGTGTTCCATCCCGAGCGTGTCGCGGGCCGCATTCTCGATATGGGCGATGTCGTCTCCCTGGTCGAAAAAGCCAGCGAGACCATCGACAAGGAACAGGCCGAGAAGATGGCCGCCAAGCTGAAGAAGGGCTCGTTCGATATGAACGATCTCTCCGATCAGATTGGCCAAATGAAAAAGATGGGCGGCATGAAGGGCATGCTCGGCATGCTGCCCGGCGTCGGCAAGATCAAGAACCAGCTCGATGAAGCCGGTCTCGATGACCGCGTCTTGACGCGCCAGCAAGCCATCATCCAATCGATGACCAAGGCCGAGCGTTCCGAGCCCGATCTGATCAACGGCAGCCGCCGCAAGCGCATCGCCAAAGGTTGCGGCCTCGAAGTCTCGGATGTGAACAAGCTTTTGAAAATGCACCGCACCATGTCGGATGCCATCAAAGCGATGCGCAAGGGTGGCCGTGCCAATCCCTTCGCCGGTTTGATGGGCATGGGCAAAGGCGGCCCGCCGCCCGGCATGATGGGGCGGCGCTAAGAAATTCCCCCCTCTTTTTAACCTCCCCCTTGAGGGGAGGTCGGAGAGCGAAGCGATCCGGGTGGGGGTGATCGTAAATTGAGTACCGGTTTGAACGACAAAAGTAAGGAACGAACACATGTCTCTGAGGATCAGGCTTTCGCGCGGCGGCACCAAGAAGCGCCCCCATTACGCCATCGTGATTGCGGATTCGCGCTTTCCGCGTGATGGCCGCTTCATCGAGAAGATCGGCTATTACAATCCGCTGCTCGCCAAGGACAGTCCGGAACGCGTCAAGCTCGACGTCGAGAAGGCCGCTGAATGGCTGAAGAAGGGCGCCACCGCCTCGGATCGCACGCATCGCTTCCTGGCCAATGCCGGCCTGGTCAAGCCCTTGGTGCGCAACAATCCGCAGAAGGCGCTGCCGAAGAAGAAGGCGCAGGAACGCGCTGCCGCCAACGCCAAAGCGGCTGAAGCTGCTGCCGCTCCGGCTGAAGCCTAACCTTCGATGCCGCGCCCTTTGGGTGATGTGCTGCTTGCCGTGGTCCTAGGCGCCCATGGGTTGAAGGGTGAGGTGCGGGTGAAAACCTTCACCGCCACGCCCGAACAACTCAGCGCCTATGGGCCGCTGCATGGCAAAGATGGGCGCGCCTTCACGGTGAAGCTGCTGCGTCCGGGTGTCGGCGCCGCCAAGGCCCATGAGGCCGTGGTCGGCTTTGCTGAGATCACCGACCGCAATGCCGCTGAGGCGATGAAAGGCACTGAGCTTTTCGTCGCCCGCACGGCCTTGCCGGAAGCCGAGACCGACGAATTTTACCACGCCGATCTGATTGGGCTCGATGCCGACGATGGCGAAGGCCGCCGTATCGGCAAGGTGCTGTCGGTGCAGAATTACGGCGCTGGCGACGTGCTGGTCCTGGTCACCGAGACCGGCGACGAAATCTGGCTCGCCTTCACCCGCGAAAACGTCCCTGAAATCGACGTCAAAGGTGGCCGCATCATCGTGGCGGTGCCGGACGAAATCGTCGCCGGTCCCGAAGGTGGTTCGGAAGCAGAGATTGACGAGCCTCAATCCTAATTGTCATGGCCCGCAACAGCGGGCCATCCAGTTTGGGCGAGGCTAGGCGAAGAAGAAAAGGGTAATTCCTTTTTGTTCTAATATCGTGCAGGCGTCACCTGGATGGCCCGCTGTTGCGGGCCATGACACACTAGGTCTGAAGGTCAAAGAAGTCCCCATGCCCTGGTCCGCTACCGTCCTGACGCTTTTTCCCGAGATGTTTCCCGGGCCGCTGGGCACGTCGCTTTGCGGCAAGGCTCTGGCGACCGGCCTGTGGTCGCTCGAGGTCAAAGACATCCGCGAGCATGGCATCGGCAAGCACCGCACGGTGGATGACAGCCCCTCGGGCGGTGGTCCTGGCATGGTGATGCGCCCCGATGTGGCCGCTGCCGCCATCGACGCTGTCGAGCGCGCTGAGCGGCCTCTGATCTATCTCTCCCCCCGTGGCGCCCCGCTGACCCAAGCTCGCGTCCAGGCCCTGTCAAACGGCCCTGGGGTGATCCTCTTCTGTGGTCGCTTTGAGGGCCTGGATCAGCGCGTCATCGAGGCCCGCCAGATGGAAGAGATCTCGCTCGGCGATTTTGTCTTGGCGGGCGGCGAGATTGCCGCCATGGCGGTGATGGAAGCCGCCATCCGCCTGATCCCAGGGGTCTTGGGCGCCGCGGCCTCGCCCGAAGACGAGAGTTTCTCGGCAGGATTGCTGGAATATCCGCACTATACCCGCCCGCAAGCCTTCGAGGACAGGCTCATTCCCGAAGTGCTAAATAACGGAAATCACAAAGAAATCGCCAAATGGCGGCAGGCCCGCTCGGAAGAAATTACGGCCCTGCGGCGTCCCGATCTGTGGAGCCTCTTTGAAAAGACCAAGCGATAGGCTATAGGCCCCGCTCAAACTGCGATTAAACGCCCATCGCAGTGTCAAAAGAACAACTGTGCGGAGATACTGATGAACTTGTTGCAAGAGCTCGAAGCCGAGCAAATGAAGGCGCTGCGCGCCACCCCGCTTCCCGATTTCCGGGCCGGCGATACCCTCAAGGTCAGCGTCAAGGTGGTCGACGTGACCTTTGACGAAAAGACCAAGCAGAACAAAACCCGTGAGCGTCTGCAGAACTTCGAAGGCGTTTGCATTGCCCGTCAGGGTCAAGGCATCAACGAGGCCTTCACGGTTCGCAAGATCTCCTACGGTGAAGGCGTCGAGCGCGTTTTCCCGATCTATTCCCCGCTGGTCGATGGCGTGGTCGTGGTCCGCAAGGGCCGCGTGCGTCGTGCGAAGCTCTATTATCTGCGTGGCCGTCGCGGTAAGTCGGCCCGTATCGCCGAGCGCGTGGACGGCCCCTCCGCTTCCTAAGCGGTCAGGCTTCTTTGATTGGAAAAGGCGTGGGATCACTCCCGCGCCTTTTTTGTTTTGGGGCGGAAGCATCCGGTTAGGGAAGACGCGAGGGCAGAATCCCTGTTTGTCATGGCCCGCAACAGCGGGCCATCCAGGTGGTGTTGCGGGACCCGATACGCTGTTGTTCAAGCCCCTCCTGAAATGCTTGTGCCGCGAAAGCTGGATGGCCCGTAGTCACGGGCCATGACAACGGGGAAAATGGACCAGATGCGATAGCTCTGCCTTTAAGGGGAGGGTGGGGATTCCGTGAGATGGCACTTTGCTCTACAGTCCCCTGCGCTCGGGGGGGAGCATTATGGCCAGCGTCTATGACCTGAAGCCGAAATTTCAAAATTTGTTGCGCCCGCTTTGCGGTGGCTTGGCGCGTTGGGGCGTCACCGCCAACCAAGTGACGCTGGCGGCGGCGGTGCTGAGCATTGCTGAAGGCACCGCAATCTTGCTCACCCAAGGCGCACGCTGGACGCTGTTGTTGCTGCCGCTGCTGCTCTTCATACGCATGGCGCTCAATGCCATCGACGGCATGCTGGCGCGTGAGTTCGACCAGAAGAGCCGCCTCGGCGCCATTCTCAATGAACTGGGCGATGTCGTTTCCGATAGCGCGCTTTATCTGCCCTTTGCCGTGATCCCAGGTGTGAATGCGGCGCTTGTGGTCGCCGTCGTGGTGTTGGCGATCTTTACCGAAATGACGGGTGTCGTGGCCGTCCAGATCGGCGCCACGCGCCGCTATGATGGCCCCTTCGGCAAATCCGACCGGGCGCTTGCTTTTGGCGTGCTGGCTGTGGCCCTCGCGACGGGCTCGGTGGCGAGCCTGCCGGTCACCGCCTATCTCGGCGTGATGATCTTTTGTGCCTGCCTTACGATCTACAAACGCGCCCGCTCGGCGCTGCGGGAAATCGTAGCATGATCGCGGCCTTTCTCACCGATCCCGTACACCGCGCCATCGTCCTCATTTATGGGCTGCTGATTGTCGCCAGCCTGATCACCGCCATCCTCTGCCGTGTCGCCCCCGGCGAGGGCTCCAGTGAACTCAAGAAGCGCGTGATCTCGTGGTGGTGGATGATCAGCGTCTTCACCATCGCCATCCTCACCCGCCGTGTGGTCTCGACCATCTTCCTCGCCTTCGTCGCCTTCCTGGCGCTGAAGGAATATCTCTCCTTGATCCCGACGCGCCGGGTCGATCGCACCGTACTTCTCTATACTTACCTCGCCATTCCGGTGCAGTTCTGGCTGGCGCACACCGGCCAATATGGCCTCGCCATGGTCTTCATCCCGGTCTGGATGTTTCTCTTCCTGCCCGCGCGCATCACCTTGGGCGGCCATACCGATGGCTTTTTGCGCGCGGTGGGGATGCTGTCTTGGGGGCTGATGATCACGGTCTTCTCGCTCAGCCATACCGCGCTGCTGCTCACCTTCGGCGTCAATCACGGCATGGGCGCGGGGGCGCTGCTGTTTCTGGTGGCGCTAACGCAATTCAACGACGTCGCCCAATTCACCTGCGGCAAACTTTTCGGCCGCCACAAGATCATTCCCAAAGTCAGCCCCAAAAAGACCTGGGAAGGCTTTATCGGCGGGCTGATCGCCACCAGTGCCGCGGCGGCCTTGATCGGCCCTTCGCTGACGCCGATGGACGCCTTGTGGTCGGCGGCAGCCGGTCTCATTATCGCCATCGCGGGCTATCTGGGTGACATCACCATCTCGGCTTGCAAGCGCGATCTCGGCGTCAAGGATGCGTCCAACCTCATCCCTGGTCATGGCGGCATTCTGGACCGCGTCGATAGCCTGATCTACGCCGCGCCGGTGTTCTTTCACTTCCTCAATTTCTTCTTCGGCAATTGGCCAGCGATGCCGCTATGACCGAGATCATTCGCTGGGCCTTTTTCCTCTGTGTTGTCCGCCCGGTGCTGATGCTGATTTTGGGTGCGCAAGTGCGCCATCGCGAGCGCCTGCCCAAGTCCGGCCCTGCCATCATCGTCGCCAACCACAATTCTCATCTCGACACACTGTCGATTATGGCGATGTACAAGCTGGCCGAGCTCAAGCATCTGCGCCCGGTGGCGGCGATGGATTATTTCCTGCGTTCGCGCCCGCTGGCCTGGTTTGTGAGCCATATCCTGCGCGTCATTCCGGTGCATCGCGGCGGCATGAATCGCGACTTGGTGCAGCACTGTGGCGAGGCGCTGGACGCAGGCGACATCTTGATCGTCTTCCCCGAAGGCTCGCGCGGTGAGCCCGAACAGCTGTCTTTGTTCAAGAAAGGCGTGGCGCATCTGGCCAAAGCGCGGCCGGGAACCCCCGTGGTGCCGCTCTTTATGCATGGCCTCGGCAAAGCGCTGCCGAAGGATTCCTTCCTCCTCGTGCCTTTCAATTGCGATGTCGTGGTGGGCGAGGCGTTTTATTACGACAGCGATAGTGATGCCTTCATGGCCCAATTGCAGGCGCGCATGGAGTGTCTCGCTGCGGAGATTCACCGGGCGCCATGGGACTGATCTGGATCCTCGCGACCGTGCTGTGGGGCGTGGCTGAGGCGACGCTGTTCTTTATTGTGCCCGATGTTTTGCTCACCTTTGCGGCATGGCGAAGAGGTGGGCGTTTCGCACTGCGGCTGGCGGTGATGGCCGCGGGCGCGGCGAGTCTTGCCGGCATCGTCATGTGGTGTTGGGGGCGCAGCGATCCGGCTGGTGCCGAGCATGTCATGCTTTTAATACCAGCTATCGGCCCTGATCTTCTGATCCGCACCAAGGCCGAAATGAGCGGCCTATGGCCCCTACATATGCTGAGCGGTGCCGTTTCCGGTGTGCCTTATAAGCTTTATGCCATCGCCGCTGGCGGCCATCACATCGCGCTTTTGCCCTTTGTCCTCGCCTCTTTCGTGGCGCGGCTTGCCCGCTTTGCTCTGTCGGTGGGATTGGCGGCGGGCGGCGCTGCGCTTTTGGACCGCATCGGACGCCCGCAATGGCAGCGTCCGCTGCTTATTGGCTTCTGGATCCTGCTCTATGCGACCTATTTTGCCCTGCGCGCGTAAGGCCGCAGGACCACGCAAACGCAACAAATCGGCCTATTCTCCGAGTCGAAACGTCTCAGGTGCCCCTTGAGACGCATAAAACACCCTATTTTATGGGCTTTTAGGGCTACCCCATTTTTTTGTTAGCAGGAAATGCCGTAAAATAGGGCACGTTATTGATTCGCAGAGGAAAACCCAAATGGCAAAAGCTGCCGCAGTCGCGAAGCCCAAAGTAGTCAAGGCAAAGGCTGAGAAGCCCAAGGCTGATAAGCCCAAGGCTGATAAGCCCAAGGCTGATAAGCCCAAGGCCGATAAGGTCAAGGTCGAAACGGTCTCCACGCGTCAGCTGGCGGCTTCGCTGGCTCCCACGCACGAACTGTCGAACAAGGCTTCGCTCGCTTATCTGGACGACGCCATCGCCGTCATCACCAAGCACCTCAAGAAGGGCGTTCGCGTCCGTCTCAATGGTCTTGGCATCCTGCAGGTGCGCAAGCGCGCCGCCCGCATGGGTCGCAATCCCGCCACCGGCGAAGCGATCAAGATCAAAGCCTCCAAGAAAGTGGCGTTCCGCGCCGCCAAGGAACTGAAAGAATCCATCTAAGGATTTCTGACCGTTTCGAAAGGACACGGCTGGGCAGTTCGCTGCCTGGCCGTTTTCTTTTTGTGCCCGCGACAGCGCTGTCTGAGGTATCTTAGGGCAGGCTCAGCCTTGCCCTTAGGCCATGTGCGGGGTAAGCCATGGGCCCAGTTTTGAGCCTCTCTAATCCCGCGCCCTACCCAGGCAGACCCCCTCAGAAAGGATCGTTCCATGGCACAACCGAAAATCGCGTTGATCGGCGGCGGACAGATCGGCGGCACGCTCGCCCATTTGGCCGGTCTCAAAGAGCTTGGTGATGTCGTGCTGTTCGATATCGTCGAGGGTCTGCCGCAGGGCAAGTGCCTCGACATCGCCCAAGGCGGCGCGGTGGAAGGCTATAATGGCAAGTTTACCGGTGCCAACGCTTACGAAGGTATCGCCGGCGCCGATGTGGTGATCGTCACCGCTGGCGTAGCGCGCAAGCCCGGCATGAGCCGCGATGACCTTCTGGCGATCAATCTGAAAGTGATGGCTGCGGTGGGTGAGGGCATCAAGACCCACGCCCCCAATGCGTTTGTCATCTGCATCACCAATCCGCTCGACGCCATGGTCTGGGCCTTGCGCCAATTCTCAGGTCACAAGCCGGAGAAGATCGTCGGCATGGCCGGAGTGCTCGACAGCGCCCGCTTCCGTCATTTCCTCGCCGAAGAGTTCAACGTCTCTAAGGAAGACGTCACTGCCTTCGTGCTCGGCGGTCATGGCGATACCATGGTGCCGATGCCGCGCTTCTCGACCGTGGCGGGCATTTCGTTGCCGGAACTGGTCAAGATGGGTTGGACCACGCAGGAACGTCTGGACAAGATCATTCAGCGCACCCGTGATGGCGGCGCCGAGATCGTCGGGCTGCTCAAGACCGGTTCGGCCTTTTACGCCCCGGCCTCTTCGGCCATTCAGATGGCGGAATCCTATCTCAAGAACCAAAAGCGCGTGCTGCCGGTGGCGGCCTACGTCAATGGTCCTTACGGCATTAAGGATTTGTATGTTGGCGTGCCTGCGGTGATTGGCGAAAATGGTGTCGAACGCATCGTCGAGCTGGAACTGACCGACAACGAAAAAGTTGCCTTGGCCAAGTCGACGGGCGCGGTGCAGGGGCTGATCGATGCTTGCAAACAGATGGATCCCCGCCTCGGTTAAGGGGTAAGTGCTAGGAGTTTTCATGCGTGCGCTGGCGGCAGCCATCTTCTTCACGCTGCTGCCGGTGCAGGCGGCGACACTCACCGTGCACGTCGGCAATATCGATCCCAAGGGCGGCATCCTGCATGTCGCGCTTTATACGGAAAAGCAGTGGCCCGATAACGACGCCAAGCCCATCGTTGATATGATCGTGCCCGCGATCGCGCCTATGACGACGGTGATCATGAAAGACGTGGTGCCCGGCGTTTACGGCATCAAGAGCTTTCAAGATGTCAACAAGAACGGCGAATTCGACCAGGATTTCATCGGTCTGCCGATGGAGCGCTACGGCTTTTCGCGCGATGCCAGGCCGTTCCTCTCGGCGCCCGGCTTTGACCGCACCAAGTTTACCGTTCCGGAAGGTGCCAGTGAGCTTACGTTCCACCTGCAATAGCGCTCTGAAGGCGGCTGTAGCACCATCCAACTATTCGTGAATTGCGCCGCAGCGGCCGATTTATTATGACAGCGCCATGATCCCGCGCCTTGAAACCGACCGCCTCGTTCTGCGCGCCTTCCGCGCGGAGGATTTCGAGGCTTGGGCCGCCATTATGGGCGACGCCGATGTCATGACCTTTCTGGGTGGTCCCATGGTCCGCACCGATGCTTGGCGCGCCATGGCCATGACCCTCGGCCATTGGGCGCTACGTGGCTATGGCATGTGGGCTGTCGAGCGCAAAGAAGATAGCGTCTTTATCGGCCGTGTGGGGATGCTCAACCCGGAAGGCTGGACGGGCCTCGAAGTCGGCTGGACACTGGGAAAAGCGTTTTGGGGCCAGGGTTACGCCACTGAGGCCGCTGCTTGCGCGATGCGCTTTGCCTTTCTCACCCAAGCCGTCGAGCGCGTGGTGTCGAATATCGATGCGGGCAACACGGCCTCGCAAGCCGTGGCGCTGCGGCTTGGCGAAAGCAAAGGTCCTTGCGCGGAGCTCTCCGTGGCGGGACACAAAATGATGGTTGATGTCTGGAGTATTTCCCGTGAGGAGTGGCAGCGCCGCGTATGAGTGATCCCACCGTCTATCGCCACCGCGACTTTGCCTTCTTCGCCAGTTCCCGCTTTCTCTCCACCGCCGCCATGATGATCCAGTCGGTCGCCATCGGCTGGCAGATTTACGACATCGAGCGCACGCCGCTGGCGCTGGGTCTAGTGGGCCTCTGCCAATTCCTGCCGATGTTTCTCTTCACCCTGCCCGCAGGCGAGATGAGCGACCGCTTCGATCAGCGCAAAGTGCTGAGCGCGGCGCTGCTGGTGCAGGCTTTGTGCGCCGCGATATTCCTTGCCCTCAGCATCGCCGGCATCAAAACCGCCATCGCCTATTATGCGGTGCTGGTGCTGTTCGGCATTGGCCGCGGTTTTGCGTCCCCCGCAGGCCAGTCGCTGACGCCCTTCCTGGTGCCGCCGGAACGGCTGCCGCGCGCCATCGCGATGAACTCCTCGGTCTTCACCGTCTCGGTGATCGCTGGGCCCGCCTTGGGCGGTTTTCTCTATGCCTTCGGACCGCACGTCACCTACAGCGTTTGCCTGGCGGGTTTTCTCGGCGCTTCGACGCTGATGGCCTTTGTCGGCGGTCGCCGCCGCGCCAAGGATATGAATGCCGATATGAGCCGCTTCGAGCGGGTTGCCGAAGGCGTGCGTTTCGTGCGCCAGCGCCCCATCATTCTCGGCGCCATTTCGCTCGATCTTTTTGCCGTGCTGCTCGGCGGGGCGACGGCATTGCTGCCGGTCTTTGCCCGCGACATCCTGCATACCGGTCCTTGGGGCCTGGGATTACTCCGCAGTGCGCCTGCTGTCGGCGCGGCGCTGGTGGCCTTGATGCTCACGGGACGGCCCATGACACGGCATATCGGCGTCAAGATGTTTGCGGCGGTGGCGATCTTTGGTCTTGCCACCATCGTTTTCGGCCTGTCGCAGAATTTCTATCTGTCCTTCGGCGCCCTTTTCGTGCTCGGCGCCTCCGACATGATCTCGGTCTTCGTGCGCCAATCCCTCGTCAGCTTCGCCACGCCCGATGAGATGCGCGGACGCGTGGGGGCTGTGAACATGCTCTTCATCGGCGCTTCCAACGAGCTCGGTGAATTTGAATCCGGCATCACCGCGGCGCTGGTCGGGACCATTCCCGCCGTCATCATCGGCGGCTTGGGTACGTTGGCGGTGGTCGGAATTTGGATGAAACTCTTTCCGCCACTACGCACCGTCGATTGCCTCAGCGAAGTGCACGATACCTAGGCGCTTACCAGCTGTAATTCACCGAGCCATAGACCTCGTGGGGGCCGGCCTGCAGGTTGGTAGAAAGGCCGCTGTGTTTGCGGAAGCGCGTCGTCAGCAGCTCGTTGTAAAGCAGAGAGATACCGGCGCTCGCCGCCACGTCACCCCAGTTGTGCTTCTTGGCATCGACCCGTGACCAGGCGACGAAGCCCGCGGCGGCATAAGCAGGAACACCATATTCCCAGCCATAACGCTGCCAGAGGAATTGCGCCGGAGCAAAAGCCAGCGCCGCGGTATCGGAGGGGAAGGAATCCCAATTGTTGCTACCCGGTCCGCAAGGTTTGGCGAAGGGGCGGCATTCGTGGATCAGATGCTTCAGGCCATAGGCTGTACCCACGGTCAAGGCGGTGGTGACAGCCAGCTGAAAACTGCCTTCACGATCATTCTTGAGAAGGGTGATGCCGCCTGCCACTACGGGCAAAGCGATGGCAACTCCGGTGCCTGCGCTCTCCGTCATCTTGGCTTGGGCGGGAACGAGGATCGTCGCGCAAGCGAGGACAACGCCAAATGCCGTCTGACCCAAAGCCCACTTCATGCCGTCTCCTCAGGCAAAACTAGAATAACTCTAAATTTATGAGGCACAAGCAAGCAAATGACAAAGCGCCAATAGCCAGGGAACTCTGCGCTAGAAGCGATAGCCCACGGTGGCTTCGGCGCCGCCATCTTCCCCATCAATGCCGCCGAACCAGCCGCGTTCCATGACGTGCTCGCCCGGCCGGTGATAGCGGGTGGTGAAAATCTGGTTGAAGCCGAACGACAGCGCAGTGGTCGCCAGCCCATCCATCAGCTTGTTCTTGCGCGCCTTTTGCATCGACCAGCTGGGGTATTTGGAGATCACGAACATCGGCAAGCCCCATTCCCAGCCATAGCGGCCCCACATAAAGGATGACGGGGCCGAGGCCAGCGCCGAAGTGGTCGAGGGGAAGGAATCCCAGCCCGGCCCGCCCTTGACGCAAGGTTTGGCGTAAGGTCGGCAGTCTTTGACGATCTGTTTGAGGGCGTAGGCCGTGCCATAGGTGAGGCCGGTCACCACGGCGAGCTGAGCAATGCCTTTGTAATCGCGCTTGTGCAGCGCTACCCCGACCGCAATCACTGGCATGGCCAGGGCCACAGCCTTGCCCGAGGTTTCATAGGGAAACG
The DNA here is from genome assembly GCA_031291635.1 of Rhizomicrobium sp. Classification (GTDB taxonomy): domain Bacteria; phylum Pseudomonadota; class Alphaproteobacteria; order Micropepsales; family Micropepsaceae; genus Rhizomicrobium. The sequence continues at coordinate 11,662 of JARLIR010000260.1, forward strand.
CCTCAGCGCGCGCGGCAAAAAAGAGAAGACAAGCGCCAGCAATCGCCTTTTTCATCAAACCCTCGGAATCCCACCCGCAAACGATATTAGCGTTCGAAATCACAAATAAGACAACTAGCCCTTGACCAGCACGTCGACGCGATCGAGCGGACCGCTGTCATCGACACCGCCCAAGGCGAAGACGTCGATGCGTTCGGCAGGAATGCCGTCATCAATCAGCAGCTGGCGCACAACCAAGGCGCGTTTGAGCGACAGCCTGCGGGTATCGGACGATTTCTCGCCCCGCTGCCCGGCATAGGCCATCAACTGGACGCGCATATTGGCATCGCCCAGGGCATTGGCGAGCGAGCCAGCCAGGGCCCGCACACTCCCCACCGCAGCGCCGGAGGGGTCGCTGGCATTGGGGGCGAAGGCAATACTGTCACGCGCCTTACCAGCGCTCACGCGCGGCTTGGAGGGCTCCAGGCTGGCATGCTGCTCCGGCTTGGGCTTGGCGACCTCGACCGGCGCCGCCGCTTTGGGCGGGGCGGCTTTGGCCACCACAGAGGCGGGTTTGGGAGCGGCGGGCGCGGCTTTGGCAACAGGCGCCGTTGCCCTCAGGGGCGGCGCTGCTGTCAGCGTTTCGAGATCACCAAAGCCACTAAAACCGCTGCCCGAGGAGGGCGGGGCTGCGGCTGGCGGCGGTGTGACGCTGGCCGTGCGGCGCGGCTTGGGCGCTTCGGCGACGGGAGCGGCAGTGTGATGTTTGGGCGGGGCCGGTGCGGCCTCGGGGGCGGTATCGGCGGTGGCGGTCGCGACCGGCTTGGCGGCGTGATGTTTACGCGGAGCAGGGGCTGCTTCGGGGGCGAGGGCGGTATCGCTGGTGGCCGTCTCGACCGGCTTGGGCGTGTGATGCTTGCGCGGAGCAGGAGCTGCCTCAGCCAGGGGAGCCGTATCCGCTGTCGCGGTTTCAGCCTTCGCAGCCTTGTGCGGGGCATGCAGAGTCACGCCGCGAAACTGCCAGGGCTGTAGCAGAGGCGGCAGGACGCGCGGCCGACCGGTGCCGGGATCGATCACCACCTGTCCGTCATTGGTGATGCCGGTGGAATCGACGGTCACGCTTTGCGCCGTTGCGGGCGCCAGCGTCAAAAGCAGAACTAGAGGCAGGGCAATGCGCATCGAATCGAAGGGCCGGAAGGTCTCGTCAACCATAATCACCTCGCCGTTCGGTCTCAACTGCCCGCCGCCGCTGCTGACATTACGTTTTCGGTGTGGCGTAGCGTAACAGCTTCAGCATCTGGGGATGCAGGGCCTCGTTGGCGGCCAGGACATCGCCGCGCTTCAAGGGATCATCCCTTCCGTCGAGATCGGTGACAATACCGCCCGCTTCGCGCACCAAGAGCACACCCGCGGCAATATCCCAGGCATTGAGGTCCCGTTCCCAGAACGCGTCAAAACGTCCCGCCGCGACCCAAGCCAGATCCAGCGCCGCCGAACCGAAGCGCCGCACGCCCGGACAGCGCGAGACCACAGCCTCGATTTCGGCCAGCGAACGCTTGCGCTCACCGTCCGTGCCTTTGCCCATGAAGGGAATGCCCGTGGCCATCAAGCTTTCGCCGATGGTCTTACGGGCCGCAACCCGCAGGCGCTTGTCATTGAGATAGGCGCCATTGCCGCGCTCGGCGACGAAGAGATCGTTGCTGACGGGATTGAAGACGAGGCCCGAGACCAGCACGCCTTCGCGCTCCAGTGCGATGGAGATGGCGAAATGCGGCACGCCGTGCAGGAAGTTGGTGGTGCCGTCGATGGGATCGATGATGAAGCGATGGGTCTTATCCGGCCCGTCGTGAACGCCCGATTCCTCGGCATAGATCGAATAGCCCGGCCGCGCCCGGCTCAATTCCTCAATCAGCAATTTCTCGGTGCGCTGGTCGGCATTGGAAACGAAATCCGCCGGGCCCTTCATCGAGATCTGCAGGTTTTCGAGTTCGCCGAAATCGCGGCTTAAGGGGCGGCCGGCTTTGCGCGCCGCCGCGATCATCACATTGAGGGCAGGGGAGAGATAAGGCATCAGCTTTCGGCTCGCTTCACATAGGTGCCGTCTTCGGTTGAGACGACGATTTTGGTGCCCGCATTGACGAAGGGCGGCACTTGCACTTTGAGGCCGTTTTCGAGCACGGCGGTCTTGTAAGACGGAGCGGCGGTGCCGCCGCGCATGACGGCATCGGCTTCGGTCACCGTGAGCACGACTTGCAGCGGCATCTGCAGACCGATGGGGCGGTCCTCATAGCTCTGCACCAGCACTTTCATGCCGTCGGTAAGGAATTGCGCCCGCTCCCCGACGAAATCGCGGTCGATTTCGATCTGCTCGTAGGTGTCGATATCCATGAAGTTCAGCTTGTCATCGGCGGCGTAGAGGAACTGATAGTCCTTCTTTTCGAGATAGATTTCTTCCACCGCTGCATCCGAGCGGAAGCGCTCGTTGAGCTTGGTGCCGGTGATGACGTTCTTGAGTTCCACTTGATTGTAGGCGCCGCCCTTGCCGGGCTTGACCGCCTGGGCTTTGACCGCGATCCACAGACCACCATCATGCTCGATGAGCGTGCCCGGACGAATTTCGTTACCCGCGATTTTGGCCATGACGTAAGGCGCTCCCGGCGCTGCTAGAGCGCAACTCGGAAAAGTGTGTAGCGGTTTTCCGGTAAGTTGCGCGACGTGTATAAAGTGGTGAGAAAGAGCGGCGGGGTGATAGCAGGCTTGGCAGGCCAGAGCAAACAACAGCCAAGTGGCTGGTTATGAAAGCCTAACCCCGTTATGGCATAAGAGCACAACAGCTGCGCGAATCGGCGCGCCACAACCCGCCAGAAGCCGCATGGAAACGATCAACTTGTCGCCGCCGACCGTCAAAGCCGCGGCCTCCGCCAAAGAGGATCTGCAGTTCAAAATCACCGTCGCGGGCGGGGTTTTTCTGCTCGTTTTTGTCGCTGGCTACTTGCTGCAAGCGGCCCCGCCGCACGACAAATACGGCTATCTCATTGGCCGCGATTTCGTGAATACCTGGATGGGCGCCCGGGCGGCCTTGAGCGGCCACATCGATCAGCTTTTTCACCTGCAGGTCTATATGCAGCATCTGGTGGCGACCTTCGGCCCCATGGTGCCGCACAATTGGTCTTATCCGCCCTCGCTGCTGCTCTTCATCTGGCCGCTGGGCTTTCTGCCCTATATCGCCGCTTGCGCGCTGTGGTCGGTGACCGGTATGGCGGCCTATGTCGGCTCCGCCGCCGCCGTGGACCGTTCCTGGCGTTATCTGGCTTTCGTCGCCGTGACGCCGGCCATCGGCATCAATCTGTTTTGCGGCCAGAACGGCTTTTTCACCGCTGCTTTGCTGATCCTGGTGTTCCGCTATTGGGATGAGCGCCCGATCGTCGCCGGTCTGATCCTCGGCGCCATGCTGTATAAGCCGCATTTGGTGGTGCTGTTTCCGCTGGCGTTGGCCTTGAGCGGGCGCTGGCGCGTCATTGCCGCCGCCGGGGTTTCGGCGCTGACGCTGGCGGGACTGACGGCGCTGATTTTCGGTCACGACATCTGGAGCGAATATTTCCGGTTGGTGGTGCCGGTGCAGCAAGCGGTGATGCGCTATGGCACCGGCTTTTTGACCATGATGCCGACCGGTTTCATGCAGGCGCGCATGCTCGGCGCGGGCTACTGGCTGGCTTGGCTGGTGCAGATCCCCTTCACGCTCTTGGCGCTGGCCGCCCTGGTGTGGACCTTCGTCAAGCGCCGTGATCCGGTGCTCTCTTACGCCGTGCTGATCACCGCCTCCTTCGTGGTGACGCCCTACGCCTTTGATTACGACATGGTGGTGTTCGGCTGGCTGGTCGCGATGCTGTGGACGCGCTTCGAGGCGCCCTGGGACAGGCGTTTGCTGCTCGCCGTGTGGACGCTGCCGGTGGCGATGCTGTTTTATGGGGAGTGGTATGTGCCGCTGGCCGCGCCACTGATGGCGCTGTTTTTGCTGCGGCTAGTGAGCTTATTGCGCGGCGAAAAGATCGAGCTTCCCGCCGCGCAAACCGCTTAAACTTACTTCGCGGCGACGGATTTCCCGAGCGAGCCGAGATCCTTCATGGTCTCTTCCATACGCGCGATGATGCCCATCTCGCCGGCGCGCAGCCATTTGCGCGGATCGTAGAGCTTCTTGTAGGGGGCGTGGGTTTCTGGATCGACCTGATAGACAAAGGCCTTCGGATTGGCGGTGACTTCCTTGCCAACCGCTTCGGCAAAGGCGAACTGCATGTCGGTGTCGATGTTCATCTTGAAGACGCCATAGGTGACGGCTTCGCTGATGAGATGCTTTTCCGAACCCGAACCGCCGTGGAAGACGAGGTCGAGCGGGTTCTTGTTGAGGTCATGGGTCTTGGCGACCAGCTCCTGCGAATTCTTCAGGATCACCGGGCGCAGCTTGACGTTGCCCGGGGCATAGACGCCGTGGACGTTACCGAACGAAGCCGCGATCGAGAAATGGCCGATCGGGGACAAGAGCTCGTAAGCGCGCAGCACATCTTCCGGCTGGGTATAAAGCTTGGGATTGCCGACATCGCCTTCTTCGAGTTCATGGCCGATGCCATCTTCCTCGCCGCCGGTGACGCCGAGTTCGATTTCCAGGCTCATGCCCATCGGCGCCAGGCGCTTCAGAACGCGGGCGCATTCTTTCAGGTTGTCTTCCAAGGACTCGCTGGACAGATCGATCATGTGCGAAGAGAACAGCGGCTTGCCGGTCTTCTCGAAATGCTTTTCGCTGGCGTCAATCAGGCCATCGACCCAGGGGATCAGCTTGCGGTTGGCGTGATCGGTATGCAGCGCAACGCAGATGCCATATTCTTCGGCCAAGAGATGCACGTGCTGGGCAATAGAGGTGGAACCGAGGACGCGGGCTTTGTGCGCATCCGGGGCGCCTTCGCCGGAATAGAAACGGGCGCCGCCGTTCGACATCTGAATGATGACGTCGGATTTATGCGTCGCGGCGGCTTCGAGCACCGCGTTGATGACATTCGAGCTGACAACGTTCACAGCCGGAAGCGCGTAACCGCCCTCTTTGGCGGCAGCGACCAATTGGCGATATTCTTTTCCGGTTACAACGCCGGGCTTGAGCTTTGCAGACATGTCGACCTCTCCCACTTTTCGGGACTTAATTAGCCGTGCGATTGCGGCAATACAACGCCGAGCGGATGCGTCAAAGATAATCGCCTAAAACAGACGGTTGAATGCAGCAACCGCCGCCGCTGGGCCATCCGGGAAATCCCATATCCCAGCCGAAACCGCCAGGAAATCCGCCCCTGCGGCGACCAAGGCCGGGGCATTTTCAATGGTAATGCCACCGATGGCAACGCAAGGGATGACCATCAATTCGCCCCACCATTGCAGGGTTTCAATGTCGCAGAGCGCTTTGGGCTCTTTGGTGGTGCTAGGGAAAAAGGCACCGAACGCAACGTAATCGGCACCGGCTTCGCCTGCTTCTAGGGCAAGGTGCCTCGAATCGTGACAGGTGACGCCAATGATGCGCTCGGGCCCCAGCAAAGCACGGGCTTCGGCATAAGGCATGTCCTCTTGTCCGATATGGACACCGTCGCAACCCAGACGCTTGGCGAGATCGGGGCGGTCATTAAGAATGAAAGCGACATCGCGCTTCTGGGCGATGGGCATCAAAACCTCAATGGCGCGGGCGATTTCCTCTTCCGGGACATCTTTCAGCCGCAGCTGTAAACAGGCGACATCGCCCGCATCAAGGGTGGCTTTGAGGACCTCGCCAAAAGCCACAGGCTCCAGCTTGGGCGGAGTAATCAGATATAGGCGGCAAGATTCTTCGGTCATACAATTCTCGGTGTCATCCCCGGCGAGCCCGCCACAGCTGCGGGAGCAGCGAAGGTGGGCGAGGGAAGGGGACCCAGGAGGTCAAGCCTGGGAGTGATGCAAAATATAGCGCAGTTGTAGATCAATTCCCTCGCGAAGACAGCACGGCAGTTGAGGGCACCTGGGTCCCCTTCCCCTCGTGTTCTTCATTTCACTCAGAACACTTGGCCGGGGATGACAAATCTTTCCTATCCCCGATATATCTCCACCATCTCACCCAGCAGCTTCAGCGCATCTTCTTTCGAGCGCTGGAACGAGTTGCGGCCGATGATGGAACCGTTGCCGCCGCCTTCTTTGATGGCTTTGACTTCGTCGAGGATTTCGCCGTCGCTCTTCTTGCCGCCGCCGGAGAAGATCACGATGCGCCGTCCGCCCAGCGCCGCTTTCAAGACCAGCCTGATGCGGTCGGGCAGGGTGTCGATTTTCACCTGTCCTTTGCGGTAAATCTCGGCGACATCGGGGGCTTCGACAAAAGAAGTCGGCAATTTCACCTTGATGATATGGGCCCCGAGCAGCGCCGCCATTTGCGTTGCATAGGTGGCGACATCGATAGCGGTCTCGCCGTCCTTACTCAGATCTTCGCCGCGGGGATAAGACCAGATCACGGTGGGCAGACCCACCTCTTTGGCTTCGCCGATGAATTCGCGCGCCACTTCGAACATATCGTAGCTCTCGATCGAGCCGGGATAGATCGTGAGGCCAACCGCCACGCAGCCGAGCCGCAGCGCATCCTGCACGGTCGCGGTCACGGCTTGCGTCTTAGGGCCTTCTTTGGGGAAGAGCAGGTTGGAGCTGTTCACTTTCAAGATTAGCGGAATCTTCCCCGCGAAAGTGGCAGCGCCTGCCTCCAGCATACCCAGCGGCGAGGCGAAGGCCGACAGCCCGGCATCGATGGCAAGTTGGAAATGGTAATGGGGATCGTAGGCCGCGGGATTGACCACAAAGCAGCGGTCCGGGCCATGCTCAAAGCCTTGATCGACCGGCAGAATGATCAGCTTGCCGCTGCCGCCGAGTTTGCCCTGATAGAGCAGCCGCGCCAGATTGGTCTTCACACCCGGATTGTCGCTCTCATACCAGGAGAGGATTTTATCAACGGCTTCGGTCATGGCGTAGCCTCAAAGAAAATGCCCCCACACCGGTTGGCATGGGGGCATATCTTAAGTCCGTTGTCCGCCGCAAGCGACGGGCAAAGCCGTGAAACTTACTTCACTGCCAGCGCCACGACGCCCGGCAATTCCAGGCCTTCCAGCCATTCCAGGAAGGCGCCGCCAGCGGTGGAAACATAAGAGAACTCGTCCGCAACGCCAGCGGTGTTGAGCGCCGAAACGGTATCGCCGCCGCCTGCAACCGAGAGCAGCTTGCCGGCCTTGGTGGCTTCCGCAACCGCTTTGGCTGCGCCCACGGTGCCCTTGTCGAAGGGCTGGATTTCGAAGGCGCCAAAAGGACCGTTCCAGACCACTGTCTTGGTGCTGGCGAGTGCCGTCTTGAACTCTTCGACCGAGGCCGGGCCGACATCGAGCATCATTTCGTCGTCATGGATGTCATCGACCGAGGCGATGCGGCTTTCGGCACCGGCCTTGAATTCTTTGGCCAAGGCGCCATCGACCGGCAGCAGCAGCGTCTTGCCCGCGGCCTTCGCGGCTTCGAGCACTTTCAGCGCGGTGGGGAATTGGTCGGCTTCGATCAGCGACTTGCCAACCTTCTTGCCTTGCGCGGCGAGGAAGGTGTTGGCCATGGCGCCGCCGATGACCAGGATGTCAACGCGCTTCAGAAGGTTTTCCAGAACGCCAATCTTGGACGAGATCTTGGCGCCGCCGACCACGGCCATCACCGGACGGGTCGGGGTCTCTAACGCCTTCGACAGCGCCGTCAACTCGGCTTGCATGGAACGGCCAGCGGCGTTCGGCAGCAAATGGGCCACGCCTTCGGTCGACGAATGGGCGCGATGGGCGCTGGAGAAAGCGTCGTTGACATAAAAATCGGCCAGGGCCGCGAGCTGCTTGGAAAGCTCGGGATCGTTCTTTTCTTCACCGGCATGGAAGCGGGTGTTTTCGAGCAGCAGAACGTCGCCGTCCTTCAGCTTGGCAACCGCGGCTTCGGCGACCGGGCCAACGCAATCGTCAGCAAAGGCAACCGGCTTGCCGAGAATCGTGGCCAGCGCGGCAGCGACCGGCTTCAGGCTCATCGAGGGCACGACCTTGCCCTTGGGGCGGTCGAAATGCGAGCAGATGATGACCTTGGCGCCCTTGGCGATGAGATCGGTGATGGTGGGCGCCTGGCGCTCGATGCGGGTCGTCGAGGTGACGACGCCATCTTTCATCGGCACGTTGAAGTCGGCGCGCACGAGCACGCGCTTACCGGCAACGTCGAGATCGTCGATGGTATGGAAAGTGGTGGCCATGGGGAAAGGTCCTCTCGTTTAATTCGGGGCATGCCATTCAGCACGCGGGACTTAAAAAAAGCGCGCAAAACCGGATGGGTCTCGCGCGCTCTGGAAATGCGAAGGGCGCCGAAGCGCCCTTCTTTTTAGGGTCAGATGAACTTCGCGAGCGCCAGCGCAGTGTCGACCATGCGGTTGGAGAAGCCCCATTCATTGTCGTACCAGGAATAGACGGCGGCCATGTTGTCGCCGATGACCTTGGTCTGCGGCGCCATGAAGGACGACGAGTAGGCAACGTGGTTGAAGTCGCTCGAAACCAGCGGCTCGTCCACATAGGACATGATGCCCTTCAGATAGCCTTCCGAAGCTTCCTTCATCTTGGCATTGATTTCGTCGGCGGTGACGTTCTTCTTGAGCACGACCTTGAGGTCAACGAGGCTGACGTTCGGGGTCGGCACGCGCACCGAGATGCCATCCAGCTTGCCCTTCAATTCCGGCAGCACCAGGCCGACGGCCTTGGCGGCGCCGGTGGAGGTCGGGATCATCGACAGAGCAGCAGCGCGACCGCGATAAAGGTCCTTGTGCAGCGTGTCGAGGGTCGGCTGATCACCCGTGTAGGAGTGAATGGTGGTCATGATGCCCTTCTCGATGCCGAAATTGTCGTTCAGCACTTGAGCGAGGGGGGCAAGACCATTGGTGGTGCAAGAGGCGTTCGAGACGACCAAATGCTCGGCCGTCAGCTTGTCGTGGTTGACGCCATAGACAACCGTCAGATCGGCGCCTTCGCCGGGAGCGGAAATCAGGACGCGCTTGGCGCCGGCGGTCAGATGCGCGGCAGCCTTTTCACGGGCGGTGAACAGACCCGTGCATTCAAACGCGATATCGACGCCGAGTTCCTTGTGGGGAAGGGTCGCGGGATCGCGAAGGGCGGTCACTTTGATCTTGTGACCGGCGACGATCATCGTATCGCCGTCAACTGTGACGGTCGCATTGAGGCGGCCGTGGACAGAGTCATACTTGAGCAGGTGAGCATTTGTAGCGACGGGGCCGAGATCGTTGATCGAAACGACTTCGATGTCACGGCGTCCCGTTTCAATGATCGAACGCAACACCAACCGACCGATGCGGCCGAAGCCGTTGATAGCAACACGAATGGCCATATGTAACCTCCTAAAAACCCTTCATTGACAGCGCTGACTTAAGCTCCAAACATCAAGCTTTCAATGCACTTTTTGCCGCCTCTACCGCGTGCTCTGCGGTTATGCCGAAATGTTTGTAAACTTCTTTGGCGGGACCGGAGGCGCCAAAGCCCGACATGCCTATGAAAACGCCATCAGAACCGATGTAACGGTCCCATCCGAACCGCAATCCGGCCTCAATTGCCACTTTCACGGTGTTCTTGCCCAAAACGGCTTCACGGTATGTTTCGCTTTGTTGCTCAAACAGCGCCCAGCAGGGCATTGAGACCACGCGGGCGGTAATATTTTCGGCAGCGAGCAGATCGCGGGCCTTGAAAGCCATTTCCACTTCCGAGCCGGTGGCGATCAGCGTCACTTTCGCACCCTCGGCCTCAGCAGCGACATATCCGCCCTTTGCGGACAGATTCTCGTCCGTATGGGTTGTACGGAAGGTCGCCATATTCTGGCGCGACAGCACCATCAGGCTGGCATGGGCCTTGTCGGCCAGGGCTTCGGCCCAGCATTCGGCGGTCTCGACGACATCGCCCGGGCGGAAAACCTTGAGGCCCGGAATGGCGCGCAAGCTGGCAACATGTTCCACCGGCTGATGGGTGGGACCGTCTTCGCCGACGCCGATGGAGTCATGGGTCATCACATAGATGACGCGAATGCCCATCAGGGCTGAGAGACGGATCGAGTGGCGGCAATAATCGGAGAAGACCAGGAAGGTACCGCCGTAAGGCACGACGCCGCCGTGCAACGCCAAACCGTTCATGGCTGCCGCCATGGCATGTTCACGCACGCCATAACGAATGTAGCGGCCTGCATAATCATCCGGCGTGATGTCGACGAGGTCTTTGGTGCGGGTGTTGTTGGAAGGCGTCAAATCCGCCGAACCGCCGATGGTGGCCGTCCAGGTGGTGTTGATCGCTTCGAGCGCCATTTCCGAAGCCTTGCGGGTGGCGACGGCGGGCTTTTCGGCGCTGGCTTTTTTCTTCACCTCGTTAAGGGCTTCGAACAAAGCCGCCGGGGCATCGCCCGAAAGCAGGGCTTCGAGTTCCGCTTTCTTCGGAGCGGCGTTCTTGCGCAACTCCCAAGCCTCGCGAGCGGCGGCGCCGCGCGTACCGGCCTGACGCCAATCGGCGAGGATTTCACTGGGCACGAAGAAGGGCTCTTCCGACGGCCAGCCGAGGTTCTTCTTGGTGGCCAGAATTTCTTCGGCGCCGAGCGGCTCGCCATGCGCCTTGGAGGTGCCCTGCTTCTTGGGTGAGCCAAAGCCAATGATGGTGCGGCAAGCGATCAGCACGGGCTTATCGCTGTTCTGCGCCCATTGCAGCGCGGCCGCGATTTCATCGGCGTTATGACCGTCGCAGCTCTGCGTGGCCCAACCGGCTGCCTCGAAACGTTTGATCTGATCGGTGGATTCCGACATCGAGGTCGGGCCGTCGATGGAGATGTGATTGTCGTCGAAGAGCACGACGAGCTTGTTCAGCTTGAGATGACCGGCCAGCGAAATCGCTTCATGGCTGATGCCTTCCATCAGGCAACCATCACCGCAGAAGACATAGGTCTTGTGATCGACCAGCTCATTGCCAAAGCGCGCATTCATAATGCGTTCGCCGAGTGCGAAGCCGACGGCATTGGCAAGGCCTTGGCCGAGCGGACCCGTGGTGGTCTCGATGCCCGGCAGCATGCCGTATTCGGGATGACCCGCGCAGGGGCTTTCCAGTTTGCGGAAGGCTTTCAGATTGTCGAGCGTGATTTTGGGATAGCCGTTCAGATAGAGCAGCGAATAGAGCAGCATCGAGCCGTGGCCATTCGACAGCACGAAGCGGTCGCGATCGGGCCATTCGGGATGGGCGGCATCGAACTTCAGGAATTTCGTGAACAGGACCGTTGCCACATCGGCCATACCGAGCGGCAGACCCGGATGGCCGGAATTGGCGGCTTGCACGCCGTCCATCGACAGAACGCGGATGGCGTTCGCCAAGGTGCGTGTGTGGCCCTGGATGCTCGAGCCCGAGGGGGCATTGTTGCTGCTCATCGGAAATACCTTCTCTGGTCGGATTGGGTCTTATTGGTTTTGGTAGCGTTACCTTTTTGGCGAGCCTTTGTGAAACCCGTCGTGAAACGCGTCAAGCCCGAGTCCGGGGCCGGACGCGGTGTCACCATGTCGCCGCAGGGGGCGCCGCGGGCCAAAGCTGTCATTATCACTACCCAATTTGGCTCCTGGCTTAAACGGGCCTTTGGTCGAGGCGTCAAGCTCTTCCCACAGGAACATGACCGCCTTCGGTTGACCGCTATTCGGGCCCATGCCTATGGTCGCGACGTTAAGGCTTTGCGTGCACGAGAAAAGGAAATGCCATGAGCAGATTGGAATTGGCCGCGGATCGGCTTGCCAAAGCTCTGGATACGCTGGAATCGGCGGTTTTGCCGCTCGTCGCGGCGCGCCAATCGGCCGTAGTTGCGGAAACCAAAATTGCGCAGCTCGACAGTGAACGTGAGACCTTGCTGGTACGCATGGCCTCGCTGGAAGAAGAAGCACGGTCTTTGTCGGGTTTGACGGAAGAGGTGGAAGACCGTCTCGACGGGGCCATCGCCGAAATCCGCGCCGCCTTGGGACGTTGATGGCCCGCCGTAAAAGGCGTGCTGATTTGGCAGTTTGGACCGTTGTCCACCGGTAGCAATCGGCAAAACAGCGGTAATTAGTGGAGTCGGACGATGCCCCTCGTCAATGTCATGGTGAACAACCGCGCTTACACAATCGCCTGCGACGACGGCGAAGAGGAGCATCTGAAAGCCCTCGGTTCCGATGTCGATGCCAAGGTGCGCGAGCTCTTGGGCGCGGTGGGGCAGGTCGGGGAACAGCGACTGATTTTGATGGCGGCGCTGCTTTTGGCCGACGAGGTGCATGCGGCAACGACGCAGCTCGAAACCGCCCGCGCCGAGCTCGCCGCCGAGAAAGACAGCCGCCGGGAACTCTCCGGCTCGGCCGAGAAATCCGAAAGCTTCGCCGCCGACGCGCTGGAAAACGCCGTCCGCCGCATCGAAGACATCGCCGCGAAGTTGAAAGTGGCGTGAGCGATCAAGCCTCGACGCCTACCGGTAAACCTCTTTGCGGTGACCGATTTCGATCACCAGGACGCAGAGTTTGCCGTCCTGAATTTCGCAAATGATGCGATAGTCGCCGACCCGGTAGCGCCAGAAACTGCCCAAAAGCGGGCCGGTGAGCGCTTTGCCTACTTCGCGGGGGCTCTCGGAACCCGCAACGCGTGCGTCGATGAAATCGAGGATGCGCCGCGCCGTTTGCTTGTCGAGCTTGCGCAGCTGTTTCCGAGCCGTGCCGGTGTAACTAATCGTCCAAGCCAAGCTCGCGCCTCACGTCAGCGGCGGGATAGGTCTCTTCTTCGCCTTTGCGCACCCGTTCTACCGTTGCCGCGGCGAGGTAGTAATCCTCCATATCGTCCAAGCCTCTCTGCACCAGTTCGCGCAGATAATAGGCTTTGGTGCGTCCGGTGCGCCGCGCCAGTTCATCCAGCCGCTTTTCCAGCGGGGCCTCGAGACGAATGGAGGTTGCCATGGGGATTGTCCTCGCATGAATACGTGTATTCAATGTATTCTTTGGCGGCCACGCCGTCAATCATCGTGTGGGCGCGCGGAGCTGGAACAAAGCCCCAACAACATAAATTTTCCCGCCCTTGCTGCGGGCTGTCGCGACCCTTACATTGGTCCTTGGACAGGTACTGCCTCGTGCGTCAGGAAAGCGATGCCTAGGGGCCTTAATGTAACTCACCGGGAGCTGTCCCTGACCGAGACCGTGGTCTCGGATATATGGCGCCCACCTGCACTGCAGGCCCGTGAGGATCCGATGCCAACGGCGTTGTGCGGTCCTGTCCACTTTTCCCTCCTGGCCCGCGGCTTGTCATGGCGTCGCAGCCTGCCCGCGGCGGCAGTGACACCGGTAGCATCACGCCTTGCCCTCGCCGCCGCTGTCATCGACACTCAGCGCCAGCCTGCGAAGGGGAATCAATGAACGCCAAGACCACCCTGCGCAAAGCGGCCGCGGAGCGCCGCTGCCGTCTCGCCGATCCCGGCTTTGCCGAGCGCGTGGCGAGCTATGCTGGGGCCTTGGCGCTTGGTCCTAGCACCCTCGTCTCTGGCTATGTCGCGTTTCGCGACGAGGCCGATCCCGCGCTTTTGATGCAGATCCTGGCGGCGCGCGGTCATGCTTTGGCGCTGCCCGCGATCACCGCCAAGGGCGAGGCGCTGCGCTTTCACCGCTGGCAACAGGACGATGCGCTCGCCCCTCACCCCTATGGCGTGCTGGAGCCGCATGTCAGCGCCGAAATCGTCTTTCCCGATGTTTTGTTGGTGCCGCTCTTGGCTTTCGACGCGAGCGGCCATCGTCTCGGTTATGGCGGCGGCTATTACGATCGCACGCTGGAAAAGTTGCGGGCGCAAAAAAAAGTCACCGCCATCGGCATTGCTTATGCGGGCCAAGAGATCGCCGCGGTGCCGCATGGGCCGCACGATCAGCGCCTGGACGCTGTCCTCAGTGAAACCGGGTTGCGGCGCTTTTCAAATCCCGCGTGAGGCCAGATCCGCCTTCAACTGATCCACCGAGGTGAAGAGCACGGCTTCGATGCCCAGCGCCTGCGCAGCGGTGACATTGACCAGATTGTCGTCCATGAAAAAGCATTGCGACGCCGGCAGGTCGAGCTCGCTCAGCAAACGCTGATAAATCGGGGCATTGGGTTTGGTCAGGCCCACTTCCGCGGAAATCACCATCACATCGAACAAACGCTCGAGTTCCTGCTGGGCCAGGATCTGGCGCAAGAACGGGTTCATGGCGTTGGAGAGCAGGGCAATTTTATAGCGGTCCTTGAGGGCTTCGATCAGCGCCACGATCTCGGGATTGATCTTCACGCAGGCCCAGAATTCGGCCAAGAGCTGAGCGGCGCTGACGCCGGTACGCTGCGCCAAAAGTTCCAGCACATCAGGCAAATCGATATGGCCGAGATCGGCTTCTTCGACGATATCCGCCTTGTAGGCGACCGCCTCGTCCTGGCTCATGTAGCGGGGCAGCACGAAAGGCGTGATCTCCGAACAAATCACCCCGAAAAAGTCGAACACGATGGCTTGCATAATTATTTCCGATTCGCTTGTGCGTTTTTACCAGACAAAAGGCACAAGCCGGTAACGGACCTTGGCCATATAGGCGTCGTAAGCGGGAAGCGCACGGCGCAGAACCTCTTCCTCGAATGGTATGCGCACCGCCAAGATCAGGATGGGCAAGGGAATGCCCCAAAGTCCGGCGTACGATCCTAAGGTAAAGGGAATAGCGACATAGGCGAGCGCTGCGGCGCTGTACATGGGATGGCGCACAAAGCGATAGGGACCGCTCGAAATCACCCGCTGTCCCCGTTCCGGTTGGGCGCGCACGAAGGCTGTGGCAAAGCTATTCTCGGCCAGCACGCGCACCACGACAGCAAAGCTGACAACGATCAAAAATCCGCCGGCGAGGTTAAGCACAAGAGGCATCGGCTGCCCATGCCAGCGAATATCGAGCGCCATCAGGCCGAGCCAGCCTAGCAACACGACATTGGCCAAAGGCAAGAGGATGCGGTCGAACAACGGCTTTTCGCGGCTGCCTTGCCCCAGCCTTTCGCGCAGCAAAGCCGGGTCGTGACGCAGCAGCCAGATGTTCATGCCAACACCGCCGAGCGTTAGGCTGCCGATCAGGACCCACGCCCCTGACCAAGTCCAGCTTTCGGCCAAGCCAAACAACAGCCCGCCCAAAAGGACCACAACCGCAATCTGCTGAAAGGCAATCCGCCAGCCCATGGTTGCCCAATGACGCAGCGGAATGGCACTTTCATGGCAGTGCGCCGCTTGCGCACCGCACTGCGGCGGTTCATCACATAAAGCGCGAGCGAGAGGCCCTTTCTGCCTTTTCCGTGCGCCGGTCTGTGCTAATAACCGCAGATGAAACTTTTGTTCATTGGCGATATCATCGGGCGCCCTGGCCGGGACGTAATTTCCCACGAACTTCCCCGCCTGCGTGACCTTCTCAAAACCGACTTCGTGATCGCCAATGCCGAGAATGCGGCGGGCGGTTTCGGGCTCACGCGTGCCATCGCGGCGGAGCTTTTCGCCACCGGCATCGATTGCATCACCACAGGCAATCACTGGGCCGATCAGCGCGAAATTCTCACCTATATCGACGATGAGGATCGCATCCTCAGGCCGCGCAATTATCCCACCGGCGTGCCGGGCAGAGGCGCGGGTCTTTACGAGACCTGTTCCGGCCAGCGCATCCTGGTGCTCAATCTGATGGGGCGGGTCTTCATGGATGCGCTCGACGATCCCTTCGCCGCGGCGGAAGCCGAACTCGGTTCTTGCCCCTTGGGCGAAGGTGCTGATGCCATTGTCATCGACATGCATGCCGAAGCCTCGTCGGAGAAAATGGCCATGGCCCATTTCTGTGATGGCCGCGCCAGCCTCGTCGTCGGCACCCACACCCATATCCCGACGGCCGATGCGCAGATCTTTCCTGGCGGCACCGCTTATCAAAGCGATGCGGGCGGCTGCTGCGATTATGATTCCGTCATCGGGATGGAAAAATACGAGCCGGTGCAGCGTTTCACCCGCAAGATGAATGGCGGCCGTTTCGCGCCCGCAGGCGGCCCAGGCACGCTCTGCGGCGTCTTCGTCGAGACCGGCGCCAACGGCCTGGCGACGCGCATCGAACCGGTACGCGTTGGTGGCCGGCTGAAACAAGCGATCCCGGAAGTGTAATCACTTTTCCTTGTTCGTCATGGCCGGGCTTGACCCGGCCATCCAGCGCGACAAAGACTCCGTTGGCGCAGAACCACGCGCAGAATGGATGGCCGGGTCAAGCCCGGCCATGACGTCGTTAGAGGATAGGAGGTCCCCCATGGAATATCGTCTTCTCGGCCGTTCGGGTTTGAAAGTTCCGGAGCTGACGCTGGGCACCGGCACCTTTGCTGGTCGCGGCGATTTCTTTGCCTCCTGGGGCACCACCGATGTGGCGGAAGCCACGCGCCTCGTCGACATCTGCCTCGAGCATGGCCTGACCATGTTTGATAGCGCCGATGGCTATTCCTCAGGCGGCGCCGAAGAAGTTTTGGGCGCTGCCATCAAAACCCGCCGCGACAAGGTTCTGATCTCCACCAAGGCCACCTTTCCCACCGGCGATGGCCCGAACGAAGTCGGCTCCTCGCGCTTTCATTTGATCCGCGCGGTCGAGGCTTCGCTGAAGCGCCTCGGCACCGACTACATCGATCTCTTCCAGCTGCACGCCTTTGATGCCATGACGCCGGTGGAAGAAACGCTGGCGACGCTGGATGATCTCGTCCGTGCCGGCAAAATACTTTATGTCGGCGTGTCCAATTTCTCCGGCTGGCATTTGATGAAGTCGCTCGCCGTCGCGGACAAATATGGCTATCCGCGCTATGTCGCCAACCAAACCTATTACTCGCTGGTCGGCCGCGACTACGAATGGGAGTTGATGCCGCTCGGTCTCGATCAAGGCGTCGGCGCCATGGTCTGGAGCCCGCTGGGCTGGGGCCGCCTCACCGGCAAACTGCGCCGCGGCGCCGCTTTGCCGGAGGTCAGCCGCTTGCATAAGACCGGTGATGTCGGTCCGCGCGTGCCCGATGAGTATTTGTATAAGATCGTCGATGTGCTCGACGCCTTGGCGGAGGAAACCGGCAAGACCGTGCCGCAGATCGCGCTCAATTGGTTGTTGCGGCGACCCACCGTCTCCAGTGTTATCATCGGCGCCCGCAATGAGCAGCAGCTGCTCGATAATCTCGGCGCCGTCGGCTGGGCGTTGAGCAAAGAGCAAATCGCCCGGCTTGATGCCGCCAGCGAACTGACGCCGCCCTATCCCTATTGGCACCAGCGCGACAGCTTCACCTCGCGCAATCCCAACCCGGTGTGATTAGGGTCTCTGCCGCGCCAACTCCTTGTCAAAGGCAGCTTCGCTGGCGGCGACATAGCGCGGCAGCGCCGTGGGATCGATGAAGGGATTGGGTGCGCCTTGCTTGGCGCGTCCGGCCCGGGCGATTTCCTCTGACAGGTCCTGATGCTCCGTAAGCAGAACATCAGCCTTGACGGATTTCAGCCAGGCAAAGCTGTGCCGGTAATCGGCAACGATGTTCTTATATTCCGGCACCGTGACCAGCGGATTGCCGCCCGTCGAGGTCGAAGAGGCGAAGAGCACGCGATAGGCTTTGCCGCCCTCGGTCACCGTCATGCTCCAACTGGTGGCGCCCGGGGTGTGGCCACCGGTGCGATGGGCCGTGAGCGTCGTGCCGCCGAGGCTGACGCTGTCGCCGTCCCGCACGGTGCGGTCGACTTTCACCGGCACCGTCGGCACATCGCGGCAAGGGCCAAAGGGGATATGGCCGGATTCGAGATAGGGCTTATCCTCCGCCATCGCCACCACCTTGGCGCCGCTGTCGTGCTGCAGCGCCGCCAGCCCCCCGACATGATCGAAATGGGCGTGACCGGCCAGGAGCAGTTTCACGTCCGTCAGTTTGAAGCCGAGGCGGGCGATGTTCTCTTCGATCTCAGGCACGCTTTCCGGCAAGCCTTGATCGATCAGGATAAGGCCCGCAGGCGTGGCGATGAGATGCACCGAAAGCCCCGCCGTGCCGACATAATAGATGTTGCCGATAATGGGGAAAGGCGCCGCGGGCTTGTTCCAGCCGATGCGGTCTTGTGCGAAGGGCAATTCCGCGGGCGCGGGGAACGTGAAGCAAGCAGCGACAAGAATGGCGAGCGCGATGCGTTTCATGGCTCCCTCGGGAGAAATCGGCGCCCCGCTTATAGTCCTGTTCGGCGGCCGACCAAAGAAAAGAGGCGCGGGGGAGGAGCCCGCGCCCTATGTCATCGCATAAACGAAGTCTCAGCCGCCTTGGGGCAAGCTCGGTTCGGCTTCTTCGCCGTCGAGGGTGGCGGCCACCGCATGCACCACCGAAGCGATGCGCACCGAAGCTTGGATATGCTCGGTGGAAAGCCCACCCGCGCGCAGAATTTTCTCATGGCTGTCGATGCACATGCCGCAGCCATTGATGGCGGAAACGGCGAGGCACCAAAGCTCGAAATCGACTTTATCGACGCCAGGTTTGCCGATGACATTCATGCGCAGCTTGGCGGGCAGGGTGCGATAGTCCGGTGCGCTGGCAAGGTGCGTGAAGCGATAATAGATGTTGTTCATGCCCATGATCGCGGCCGCGGCGCGTGCGGCGGTCAAAGCTTCGGGCGACAGCTTGGGGCCGAATTCGCTGAAGATCGCATTGGTGGTGGTCTTGTTGCGCGAGGCCAAAGCGCAAGCAATGAAGGTGCCCGCGCGTTGCTGCTCAGAGAGCGAGGCTTCCACGGCCAGCGAGGAGAGATTGAGTTTCAGATCCTTGGCGTATTCGGGCAGCAGCTCTTTCAAGGTTTCAATCGACATGGTTTGCACTCTCGGACATGGGGAAGACGAACGAAACAGGGCCTATCTTAACAGAAACCCCGCCGGCGGGAGGAGGGCCAACGGGGCTTCTTTAGTGCCCCGGCTGCGGGGAGGGGGCTACAGCCGGGACCGAAAAATCAGACTGTTCAGACGTGGATGACGTCTTCGCCCTTGTTCCAGTTGCAGGGGCAGAGTTCGTCTGTCTGCAGAGCATCGAGAACGCGCAGCACTTCCTGCGGATTGCGGCCGACGCTCATGTCGGTGACATAGACAAAGCGAATGGTGCCTTCGGGATCGACGATGAAGGTGGCGCGCTTGGCAACACCGGCCTCTTCATCGAGCACGCCGAGCGCGGTCGAGAGCTTGCGGTTGGTGTCGGCCAGCATCGGGAAGGGCAGATCCTTCAGATCGGCGTGGTTGTTGCGCCAGGCCAGATGGACGAATTCGCTATCGACCGAGACGCCATAGACCACGGTGTCGCGATCCTTGAACTCGCCATTGAGCTTGCCGAAGCCGGCGATTTCCGTCGGGCAGACAAAGGTGAAGTCCTTGGGCCAGAAGAAGACGAGCTTCCATTTGCCGGAGTTGGAGGCCTCGGTGAGGTCGGTGAAGGCAGTCTTGGGGTCGGTGGACACAACGGCCTTCACGGCAAAAGCGGGGAATTTATCGCCAACAGTCAGCACGGGGATCTCCTTTAGAAGTGGACAATCGCTGCAGGGCAGCAGGTGTTCGGTAGGGAGTAACTTAGAAAAGTTCTAAACTGCTGTCGATAGCAAACTGCGCGCTGCGACAATTTAGACCAATTCTAAAAATAACCAACTGATTTGCTTATATAAAATTATATCATGCGACGCAGTTGCATCTATTAGAGAGCGGCTCTCCGGCCGCAAATATCGCCCCTAACCGCGCCGCGAAGCTCTGCTGCTGCGTGTCGCTCGCATTACTCGCGGGTGTTTTCCGCTGGCTCCCGGCCCGGCGCGGAAATGCTATAATGGATTTATGCCGCCGAGCCTCAAAGCCGCATTGTCTGTTCTCAAGGAAAACGAGCCGCTGTTGCGTGCTCGTGGTGTGCGGCGCGCTGCAGTATTCGGCTCTGTTGCGCGTGGTGACGCGGACAGCAGCAGCGACGTGGATATACTGGTGGAGATCGATGCGGAAAAGCGGATTGGCTTGTTCGGCTACGCGGGGCTTTGCGCCGACATCGAGAGCCTGTTCCCGGGCAAAGTCGATGTCGTCAATGCCAATACGATCAAGCCGCGCTTCCGCCAGTCAATCTTGAGCGAAGCCGTCTATGCCTTCTGAGCGCCAGCC
>JARLIR010000047.1 GCA_031291635.1 Rhizomicrobium sp.
CGCTGCGCCAGCATCGATTTGCCCGAGCCCGGCGGGCCGATCATCAGCATGTTGTGGCCGCCCGCGGCGGCGATTTCGAGGGCCCGTTTGGCTGTCTCCTGACCTTTGACGTCTTTGAGGTCGGGAATGGCGATGGTGTCTGCGGCCAGCTTAGCCGTAGGCCGGTTCAGCACTTGGGCGCCGCGCACATGATTGACCAGCGCGATCAAGGAGGGCGCCGCGATTATGTCGATATCGCCCGCCCACGCCGCCTCGGCGCCGCAAGCCGCTGGGCAGATAAGCCCGCGCTGTTGCGATGAAGCGGCTAGCGCTGCGGGCAGAACGCCCGCCACCGCAATAATGTGGGCGTCGAGTGACAGCTCGCCCAAAGCGACATAGCGCTCCATTTCGCTGGCGGGCAAAACCCCCATGGCAGCGAGCAGGCCAAGCGCGATGGGCAGATCGTAATGACTGCCTTCTTTGGGCAGATCGGCGGGGGCGAGATTGACCGTCACCCGCTTCCACGGCATGGCCAGACCAATAGCCGAGAGCGCCACCCGCACCCGCTCTTTGCTTTCGGCCACCGCCTTGTCGGCGAGTCCCACCAAAGTCAGCTGGCCACTGCCCGAGTCCGAAATATGCACCTGCACATCGACGGGCTGGGCTTCGATGCCTTGGAAAGCGACGGTGTAGATATGCGCAACCGTCATCGCCGCGACGGGCTCATGCGATCATCCCCCCAGGCCAACCTCAGCCAACCTGCGGCGCAAGCATAGCGTGCTTAGACGGGTCTTGCACGCTCTGTGGCGGGAAAGGTTGGGTTACTCCGCCTCTTTGCGGAATTCCAGGAGGTCGCCAGGTTGGCAATGAAGGGCGTCGCAGATGGCGTTCAAGGTCTCGAAGCGCACGCCCTTCACCTTGCCGGATTTCAGCAGCGAGAGATTGGCTTCGGTGATGCCGATGCTTTCCGCCAGCTCCTTGGAGCGTATTTTGCGTTTCGCCAGCATCACATCGAGATTGACGATAATGGCCATCAGACGAACTTCGCGTTTTCGTCGGCGAGCTTCTGGGCTTCGGCCATGACATGGCTGATCACCAGCGCCACGCCAGCCAAAAACAGCAAACCCCAGGTCGGCATGTCCATTTTGAACGCGACCCAAAGCTGATGCAGCGGCAGATGCAGCAAATATTGGCTGGCGCTATCGCCCAGAACGGTGGCGGGGACCAGCCAGAACATCGCGGTGCTGATCTGTTTCAAGCACGACACGGGCTCGGCCGTGAACACCTTGCCCGCCGCATAAAAGCGGAACAGGCGAAAGAGCTGCACCAGCGCAAAAACCAGCAGAGCGAGCGGAACTGCCTCTGCGGCCAAAGCGGCGGCGCGCCAGACAACCGGTGTTGCTGCCGTGACCCCGTCTTGGAAGACGCCAAATTTGCCGCGCCCGCCCAGGTCTATCATTGGATTGGGAATCAAAAACGCGAGCGGTGGCGCGATCGTCATGACCACGGCACCGCTCAACGAAAGCCACGCCATGACGGTGCTTGCGCTACGGAGTTTGGCGGATATCGGCATAACGGGACCTCCATGTCAGGAAGGTCTTCACAGTATAACAATAATAAATTATCTCAATACAATAATTTATTGCTGTTATGTTTTGTCGCAGCCCGCAAACGAAAACAGGGACCCGAAGGCCCCTGTCCGCAGCATTCCGGGATGGCGCCCGCTTATTCCGGCGCCAGCGTTACTTTCAGGCCGTCCAGCTCTTCCGAGCAGGTCAGCTGGCAGGAAAGGCGCGAATTGGGCTGCACCGCCAGCGCCATGTCCAACATGTCCACTTCCATGTCGGAAGCCGGGTTCAGCTTGGCGACCCATTCCTCATCGATATAGACATGGCAGGTGGCGCAAGCGCAGGCCCCGCCGCATTCGGCGGTGATGGGCAGGCCCGCTTCGCGCAGCATTTCCATCACCGTCCAGCCCTCGCGGCCCTCGATCTCGATGTCTTTGCCGTCGCGGTCTTTGGCGAAAATTTTCATGACAGGTTCCTTCAGCCGTTGACGCCGAGCTTCTTCTGCAAGTTCGAAGAAGAGGTGGTGTACTGGAAGCGCAGCTTCTCGTGCGGACGGCAGATATGAAAGGCAGCTTGTGCCATCAAGGCCGCTTCGTGGAAGCCTGACAGGATCAGCTTCAGCTTGCCCGGATAGGTGATGATATCGCCGATGCCGAAAATGCCCGGCTGCTCGCTTTCAAACTTCGCAGTATCGACCGGGATCATATTTTCGTTGAGGCCGAGACCGAATTCAGCGATGGGGCCGAGTTTGATGGTCAGACCAAAGAACGGCAAAAAGGCATCGACGTCGATCTGGGTTTCGGCCTTGTCATGGCCGAGCAGCGTGGCGGCACGCAGTTGCCCGTCGGCGCCATGGAGGGCTTTGACGCTGGCGACCTGGAAAGAGACTTTTCCCGCCGCCACCAGCTCGCGCATCTGATTGACGCTATGGGCTTGGGCGCGGAAACCGTCCCGGTGATGCACCAGCGTCAGGCTGCGGGCGATGGGTGCAAGGTTCAGGGTCCAGTCGAGCGCGCTGTCGCCGCCACCAGCGATCAGCACATGCTTGTCGCGGAAGGATTCCATTTTGCGCACGGCGTAATGCACCGACTTGCCTTCATAAGCATCGATGCCAGGGATAGGCGGGCGCTTGGGCACGAAGCTGCCGGCACCAGCCGCGATCACGATTACCGGCGCAATCAGCTCTTTGCCGGCATCGGTGGTCAGCTTCCAGCGGCCATCGGGCAGCTTGGTCAGGCCCGCGGCCATCTCGCCAAAATGGAAAGTGGGGCTGAAGGGCTTAACCTGCTCGATCAAACGGTCGACCAGTTCCTGGCCGGTGACAATCGGCAAGGCCGGAATGTCGTAGATCGGCTTTTCGGGATAGAGCTCGGTGCATTGGCCGCCAGGGCGGTCCAAAATATCGATCAGATGGGCTTTGAGGTCCAAGAGGCCAAGCTCAAACACGGCGAACAGGCCTGCGGGCCCTGCGCCAATGATAACGACGTCAGTTTCGATCGGGTTTTGCTCAGACATCTAATCTACTATCGCCACCTGTGGTTTGTAAGATACGACTGCACTTATATGTAAAAATGGGCTCCACGCCAATTAGAATTGTCCCAAACATCGAATTTGGCCGAGTCCAATCCTCATATTGCCTCCGGCGCACGCCCATGGCACAGAATGTCGCGGGTTTAAACGAGGCGGCACTTGGAAATTAGATCGGCAGAGCAATGCCTTAACATGGCAGAGCTGCGCCTGGAGATCGATCGGCTGGATCAAAACCTGGTAGAGCTCCTTTCCCAGCGCCAGCGCTATATCGAACGGGCGGCAGAAATCAAAGCTTATCGCCATGAGATCCGCGATGAAGCGCGAATCGAGGATGTGCTGGAAAAGGTCACAGCCGCGGCGAAACGGGCTGGTCTTAGCCCCGAGATCGCCCGCGGCGTCTGGCGCGAGCTGATGGAACGCTCGATTGCGCTGGAAATGGCCCGCTACGAGGCCCTCAGCGCTTCAAATAATTCTGGATGAAAGCCTGCACATCGGCGGCGCTGGCGGTCAGGGTGCGGATGGCGAGCGAAGCGCTGCCGCGATCCTTCACCGGATCGATGGGCTCGGCGGCTGCCGCGGCATCACCAAAGCCAAAGGCGCCAATGCCGCGGGCGGCGCCTTTCAGCGTATGGGTGATTTCTTTCCAGGCCTTGGTATCGCGGGCCTCAAGCACATCGCGCAGCCGGCCAACCATCTCGGTGGTCTGGTTGTCGAATAAGGTCAGTACTTCGGCATTCAGCGCTTCGTCGCCGCCGGTGTAGCGCGACAGGTGCACGAGATCGACCGTAGGACGCATGGCTCATTCTCCGCTTGCGTCCGCGACTATGGCCCCAAGGCCTCAAAGCAGCGTTAACGGGGTGGATGAAGCAGTTTCATAATTTTGCCCGGGTGATATTTACATTTTATATTATACCCGGGTAATAATTGGGCCCCGCTTTGAGAGGTCACCATGCTTGCGTCGCGCCGTTACACCGCCTTTGCCGCTTCGAAACGCCTGGCCAGCGGTGGGCTGGGCGAGGTCGCGCTGGCCGTGAAGGCCGCCATCACAGCCGACCCAGAGGCTTGTCTTCTCACTTTCGACGACGCCACCGGCAAGGTCGTGGATCTCGACCTTCGCGGCACCGAGGCTGAGATTTTGGCGCGGCTG
Organism: Rhizomicrobium sp.; assembly: GCA_031291635.1. Taxonomy (GTDB): domain Bacteria; phylum Pseudomonadota; class Alphaproteobacteria; order Micropepsales; family Micropepsaceae; genus Rhizomicrobium. The sequence goes on from JARLIR010000047.1 coordinate 4,225, forward strand.
CCAGCCGCCTCGGGCGGGCCGACCACGGAGACTGAAACCCGTGGCCCAGGGCGGCCCAAACTGGGTGTGGTGGCGCGTGAAATCACCCTGCTGCCGCGGCATTGGGATTGGCTCGCCGCACAGCCGGGCGGCGCCTCACAAGCCGTCCGCCGCCTAGTCGAGCAAGCAAGACGCGCGGATGGCGGCAAAAGCCAGGCGCGGGCGGCGCAAGCGGCCGCTTACAGCTTTATGGCCACAATGGCGGGCAATCTCGCCGGTTTCGAGGAGGCCTCACGGGCTTTGTTCGCTGGCGATCAAGCCGGCTTTGCTCTGCACATGGCACCCTGGCCGCCAGATATTCGCCACTACGCCGAAACCTTGGCGCACGCCCAGCCCGAGGAAATTTGACGCCATGCAAAACTACCTCGAGCCCAGCCAAGAGGCCGGACGCGCTCTTCTGCAGCGCGTCATTCCGGGCGAAGTGGTGATGCTGAATCTGCTGCGTTTGCGCGCCATTGCCGATTACGGCGCGAGCCCGGAACTGGCGCCGGAGCAGCCGATTAGCGGGGCCGAGGCTTATGAGCGCTATATCGCGCACACCCTTCCCTTTTTGACCGCGAGCGGCGGCGCGGTGCTGTTCAGCGGCGACGGTGGGCCGTTTTTGATTGGCCCCGCCAGCGAGCGTTGGGACCGCGTCCTGCTGGTCAAGCAAAGCTCGGTGGCAGCCTTCATGGCCTTCGCGAGCGATGCGGCTTATGGCGCCGGACTTGGCCATCGCACGGCCGCCATCGAGGATTCACGGCTGCTGCCGCTGGTCGGCTTCTAGCGCGCCAGCCACGTGGGCGGAAAGGCTGGCACCCCGAAAATACTGCTGTGGAACCAGAGGAAAGCCGCAAACAGCAGCAGTGCAAGGCCGAGGCGCCAATCGCAATATTCGCGCGCCACAAAGCGGTTCTTGCCTGCCAGGATCGCGGCGAAGGTCCCGGTGGCGATCAGGTGATAGCTCGACCACAGCATCACGCCCCACAAGAAGGGATGCCGGGTGATCCGCAGAACACCGTTCACGGGCGCCTTCTCTTGCCCGGCCGAGCTGGGATTGCCGCGAGTCACCCCGGGCACGACCAAAGCAAAGGCAGCGAGCGTCACCAGGATGCCCAACGTCCGAAAGCTTTGTCCTGCATCAAAGAGAACGGTGTTCGACGGCGCTATATCGGCACTGTTGAAGGTCCGGCAGAGCCAGACGAGGGCGCCCAGCGAGGCCAGGGCAAAGAGCCCGGTATAAGCCTTCTCGCCGATCTGCGCGGTGATGACATCGCGCAGCCTCGTGCCCGAGACCAATAGGTGGATCCCTAAGAACAAGGCTGCTGCCGCCAACAAGAGAATCATCGCGCACTCTCCCCTTTTGTGGCGCCGCATTTTCCAGAGGAAAACCGGATCGCTCCCCTCGCGCTCACCTGGCAGCATGGTTAAACTCATCGCGCTCCCCGACAAGAGGACGTTATGGCCGCTCCGTCTACGCCGACTTTGCTTCAGCCTGCTGACATGGCTGACGTTGCCGAAAACATCCGTCCCAAAACGCGCTCCGATCTCGGCGCCCGCATCGGTCAGTTTGCCGCCGGGATCTTGGCCGGTTTCTGGATTGGCGGCGCCAGCGCTTATCTGTTCGGGCTTTTGGGTCCCAAGGGGTTGTCGGCGCTGGATCTTTATCAAGCCGCGATCTGTGTCGTGGTCACCGTGGTACCGCCTGCCCTGTTCATCGTGGTGGCCTGGGCGCTAACCCGCGGCATCGCCATGTCGCAAGCCGCTGAAGCTTTGGTCGATGCCACTGACCGCCTCTTCTCCGCCGATGAGACTGCTTCACGTACCGCCGCGCGTCTGGGCCGGGCCGTCCGCCGCGAGCTCGACGCCTTGAATGCCGGTCTGGATGGCGCCTTCACCCGACTTCGGGCTTTGGAAAGCGTGCTGGAAAGCCAAATCTCCGCCCTCGACGAAGCCGGCGCCCGGGTCGATGTCCGCGGCGAAGCCATTGCTGCCCGCCTCACCCAGGAGCGTGAGCGTCTGGAAGGTGTTGCCGTCAATCTCGCGGATGCCGCCACAAGGGCCGGCGAGACCGTGGCCGGGCGCACCGCCCAGCTCAAATCCATGATCGAAGCCGCCGAAGGCACCTTGAAAACCGCTGGACAGCTACTGGATACCCAAGCCGCCAATTTCCGTCAGGCCGCCACCACCGCTGCCGACGCCCCCCACGCCGCCGCGGTCGAACTCGACAAGCAGGCCAAGCGCATTGAATCGGTGGCGGATGCCGCCATGGCGCGGGCCGAATTCGTCCTCGGCCGTCAGGAACGCCATCGCGCGGCGATGAACGAGTTGATGCAGCGGCTGAAAGAAGATTCCACCAGCTTTGAAACCGCGCTCTCCAATCAGCGCACCACGCTGGATCAGACTATCTCTGGCTTTGCCAGCGAATCCAAGAAATTCGAGACTATGACGGCGGATGCCGAACGCAGCTTCGAACTGATCATGGCCAATGCTGCCACCCGCACCGGCCAGCTGACGCAAAGCTTTGCCAAGGAAGCTGATCGTCTGAAGGACATCGGGGCCTCGGCCAGTGCCACCATCACCCATCTGGTGACCGTGTTGCAGGAAGCAGGCATTGGCGCCCAGACGCTGATCGGCGAAACCGCGGGCCAAGCGAAAGCTGACGCCAAGGCGCTGGTGGGTGAAGCCATGGTGGAATGTGAAAAGCTGCTGCGCACCGCGGGCGAGCTCTCGGCCGAAACCAACGACATCCGCGCGGCGCTCGCCAAGGCGGTGGAAGAGGTCGAGCATCATCTGCTCAAGCTGCCCGGTGTGGCGCAGCAAGAGGCCCAACGCGTGCGCCAAATGGTGCGCAGCGAAACCGAAGAAATTCTCGATCTATCGGCCCGCACGCTTTCGACTATTCATGCCCGCACCACCGCCCGTCCCACCCCGCGCGAAGTGCGCGCCGATGAGCCGGTGGAGCCCCATGATGAGGGCCTGCGCGGTCTCGCTCGCAAACTGACACGCAGCAAAAAGAAACCGGAAGACGACGGCAAAAATTGGCAGATGTCGACGCTGCTGGCGGCAGCGACTGGCGAGGATCGTGACCAGCCTGCCCGGCCCAAAGATTTGCGCCCGGCCGCGGCGGCAGCACTTGGGGCCTTACAAGCCGCGCTCAACGATCTGGCCATCGATCTTGATGCCATTTCCTCTTCGGCGGAACCGCATGAAGAAGAATGGCGCCGCTATCTCGCGGGTGATCGGGCGGTGTTCGCGCGCAAACTGGCGCTGACCATCGATGATGACATGGTCCACCGCATCACCGCGCTCTACCGCGAGAATGCCCGTTTCCGCGATTCCGCCAATGCCTATATGCAGGAATTTGAAGCCCTGCTGGCTCGCGCCAAAGAAGGCGATGGCGGCGGCGGCTTGCTGGCTTCCACCATCCTCTCGGCGGATACCGGCAAGATTTATCTCACCGTGGCTTATGCACTGGGACGGCTTTAAGCGACCCATGGAAGCGGTCCTGGCCGGGGCAAGCCCAGCCAGGATCACGCTTTAAGCCCGCAAACTTCCGCCTGTCGCTTTGGCCACGGCCGCGACGATCTTCTGGCCAACCGTTTCGATTTCGGCGTCGGTCAAGGTTTTGTCCTTGGGCTGCAAGCGCACCGAGATGGCCAGCGATTTCTTGCCCTCGGCAACGCCCTTGCCTTCATAGACATCGAAGATGGTGACCGCTTCGATCAGCGTCCGCTCGGCGCCTTTGGCGGCTTTGACGAGATCTTCGGCCGCTACCTTGGCATCGACCACAAAAGCAAAATCACGCTCCACCGCTTGATAGGGCGAAGGCGAGAAGCTGGTCTTCTTGGCTTTGCTCTCGGGAACGGCATCCAAGATCAATTCAAAAGCTGCCACCGGACCGGTCAGATCAAAGGCCGCCACAATCTTGGGATGGAGTTCGCCAAATACCGCCAATACCTTCGGCCCCAGCGCCAAGGTGCCGGAACGGCCGGGATGGTACCAGGACGGCGCTCCCGTTTTTACCGGGGCTGCCATGGCCGAACCCATTGCGGCTTCCAGAGCTGCCAAGACATCGGCTTTGACGTCGAAAGCGTCAACGGGATGGGCCGCTTTGCTCCAACTTTTCACACCACTGCCGACGCGGATACCGGCGGCAATGGTCTGCTGCGCTCCCGGCATGCCGGACTGAAAACCGGCACCGATTTCGAACAGCATCAAATCATTGAAGCCCCGCGCCTGATTTTTTTGTGCCGCCGCCAAAAGCGAGGGCAGCGGCGTCGGCCGCAACGCATCCATATCAGCAGCAATGGGATTTTGCAGTTGGCGAGCATCATCGCCGCCCCCGAACAGCGCTGCCGAGGTGCGCGCTACAAAGGAGAACGAAATCGTCTCGTTGAAACCGCGGCTGGCCAAAGCCCGCCGCACCAGACGCAAGCGCTTTTGCGCCGAGGTCAGCACCGGCCGCGCAATGGCGTTGGGACGGCTCATTGGCACCGAGGGTACATGCTCCAAACCGTAGATGCGCACGACTTCTTCGACGAGGTCCGCCGGGCCATCGATATCGCTGCGCCAAGACGGCGGCACCACGGTGAGCGCCGCATCGGTCTCGGTCACGCCAAAGCCCAGATGGGTCAGGATACGGACGATCTCGTCCTTGGCGACGTCCAGGCCACCGATGCGGGCGACGGTGTTGTCCGCGAATATGATTTCGCGCTTCCAGGCCGGCACTTCGCCCGCCACCACAACATTGGAAGGCTCGCCACCACACCATTCGACGATCAGCTTGGTTGCCAGTTCGAGACCGGGCACCACGAATTCGGGATCGACGCCGCGTTCGAAGCGATAGCGTGCATCGGAATTGAGTTGCAGCTTGCGACCAGTGGCGGCAACGCGCGCCGGATCAAAAAAAGCCGATTCCACAAAGACATTGGTGGTGGTCTCGCTACAGCCAGTGTCTTGTCCACCCATGACGCCCGCGATACCGCGCGCGGCAGCATTATCGGCAATCACCACCATCTCGCTGTCGAGCTTGTAGGTCTTGCCATCCAATGCCAGGATTTCTTCGCCCTCCGTGGCCAAGCGGGCTTGCAGATTGCCCACCAGCTTGTCGGCATCAAAGACATGCAAGGGGCGGCCACGGTCATGACCGATCAGATTGGTGACATCGACCAAGGCGCTGATCGGGCGCAGGCCAATCGCTTTCAAGCGTTCCTGCACCCAGAGCGGCGAAGGCCCATTCTTGACGCCGCGAATGAAGCGCCCGGCGAACAGCGGGCAAGCCTTTTTGGCGTCCGGTGCAAAGTTTAGCGCAATGGTTTTCGGCGAGGGGAAGGTTCCGGCTACCGCTTTCACCGCCGAAGTCTTCAAGGTGCCAAGCCCTGCCGCCGCCAGATCGCGCGCCACGCCCCAAACACTGGTGCAATCGCCGCGATTGGGGGTGATGGCAATGTCGATCACCGCCTCGGTCAGGCCCAACACCGCAGCCACCGGGGCGCCAATGGGGGCGTCTTCCGGCAATTCGATAATGCCGTCGTGATCATCGCTCAGCAGCAGCTCACGGCCTGAACACATCATGCCGCGGGATTCGACACCGCGAATGGTGCCGATCTTCAGCGCCTCGCCGGAAACCGGAATCACCGTGCCGGGCTGAGCGAATACCACCTTGATGCCCGTGCGCGCATTGGGAGCGCCGCAAACGACTTGAACGGGCTCTTTGCCACCCGCATCGACCATACACAGGCGCAAGCGATCGGCATTGGGATGCTGCACGGCGGACACGACGTAACCGACGGTGAAATCCTTCAGCCGCGCGCCCGCCTCTTCAACGGCTTCGACTTCGAGGCCAATGGCCGTCAGTTTGGCGGCGATGGTCGCCACATCGGCATCCGTTTCCAGATGATCCTTGAGCCAGGAGAGGGGAAATTTCATCGGGAAAGTCCCCCGTCGAGAGTGGGAAGGTCCAGCGCCGCGAAACCATAGGCTTTTAGCCAGCGCAAATCGGATTCAAAGAAGGATCGAATGTCAGGAATGCCGTATTTCAACATGGCAAGGCGATCGATGCCGCCGCCAAAGGCATAGCCCTGATATTTCGTGGAATCGATGCCGCAATTGTCCAAGACGCGCGGATTGACCATGCCGGAACCAGCCACTTCCAGCCAATCGCTACCGCTGCCGAATTTGATCTGACTGCCGGAGCGGTCGCAGCGGATATCCCATTCCACCGAAGGCTCGGTGAAGGGAAAGAAACTGGGCCGCGCCCGCAGCTCTACACTGCTGACTTCAAAGAAGGCCTTATAAAATTCTTCCAGCACCCATTTCAGATGCCCCAGATGGGTCACCTCATCAATCACGAGACCCTCGAACTGATGGAACATCGGCGAATGGGTGGCATCGGAATCGACGCGATAGGTCCGTCCGGGCGAGATGATCCGGATCGGCGGCTTTTGCGCCAGCATGGTGCGCGCCTGCACCGGTGAGGTATGGGTGCGCAGCACGTGCTGGGAGCCATCGGCCTGCTTGGCGACATAAAAGGTGTCGTGCATCTGCCGCGCCGGATGATCGGGCGGAATGTTCAGCTTGGTGAAGTTGTAATCGTCGAATTCGACATCGGGGCCCTCAGCCACGGCAAAGCCGAGATCGGCAAAGATCGCCACCACCTCATCGAAGACTTGGGAGACCGGATGGATGCTGCCCACCGGCTCAGGCCGCACTGGCAAAGTGATGTCGACTCGCTCGGAGGCCAGCCGCGCATTCAGCGCCGCCTCTTCCAAAGCGAGCTTCTTGGCCGTGATGGCGCTCTGGATGCGGTCGCGCAAACCGTTAAAGGCCGGGCCGTTCACCTTGCGCTCATCCGGGCTCATCCCGCCCAGGGTTTTGAGCAGCTCGGAAATCGAGCCCTTCTTGCCCAGGCTGGCAACGCGCAAGGCTTCCAGTGCCGCTTCGTCGCCGGCCCCCGCGATGGCCGCGAGCGTCTCGTTTTCGAGAGCAGTGATATCGGTCATGACAAATCCCTTCGGGGGCCGTTTCAATCACGGCATGCGGTCCATGCCAAGCGCCACGTTGTGGCGCTGTTTGCCAAAACAAAAAACCCGGCAAAGCAATTTCTTGCTCTACCGGGTTCGTTGTTCTGCCAAGAAAAGGCTTAAGAGGCCTTCGCCTGCTCGACCAGGGCCTTGAACGCCGCGGGCTCGCTGATGGCGAGCTCGGAGAGAACCTTGCGGTCGACGACGATATTGGCCTTGGCCAGGGCGGCGATGAACTGGCTGTAGGTGATGCCATATTCACGGACGGCGGCGTTGATACGCTGGATCCACAGGGCGCGGAAATTGCGCTTGCGGAGTTTGCGGCCGACATAATTGTGCTGCATCGAACGATCAACGGCGGCGTTAGCAACCGTGATAGTGTTCTTGCGGCGTCCATAAAAGCCTTTGGCGGCCTTAAAGACGCGCTTGCGGCGGGCGTGGGAAGCGACTGAACGCGGGGCGCGAGACATCTTAAGTCCTCCTTACGCGTACGGCATCCAGCGCTTGACGCGCTGGGTTTCGGACGACGACAAAACGGAGGTGCCGCGCAGGGTGCGAGTACGTTCCGGCGAATTCGAGATAAGGCGATGGCGCTTGCCGGTTTGACCCGTCTTGATCTTGCCACTCGCGGTGAATTTGAAGCGCTTTTTGGCGCCCGACTTGGTCTTCATCTTGGGCATTTCGGTCTCCTTGGGACGTAAGGTCCCGGTTGCCTTTCGGAGCCGACACGGCATGCCCTTTCGCCGGGCGGCTCGGAAGAACGGGCGTCTTATACGATTGGGCAGGCCGCTGGCAAGTCACGGCGGCTGGGCGGCAAAACGGAAATTTCCCGATTCCTGCAAAGCTTTAACGCCATTTCGCCGCCCGCACCGGCACAAAGCAGCATTAGGAGGCGGGACGGGTGCACAAGGAACAGCTTTTACGGGTGATAACCCGCCTAGCCTTATACGCCTTCTGGCCGGCTGTCGCTTTGGTGGCTTGGGGCGAATTGTCCAACACCCATACGGTTGCAGCGCTGGACAGGCTGTTTTTGGGATAAGTCTTTGCACTTCAAAGCCTATTTCGGTTTGTCGGGGATGCTTTGCCTGGCTTTGAAGGACGGCCGGTGAGTGCTGGTGGCGGCGATCAGCCTGATCTTGTTGGGTGACGCGCTCGAGATCTTGCAGGGCTTTACCGGCCGCGATCCGGATATTTTTGACGCGCTGGCCACTGCCCTCGACGTCATCGCTGGCAGTGTCGGCTATGCCATTATCGGGCTGTTATCGCCCAAACCGCCTGCCGCAGAGCCCCATTAATCGCTTTGCATCGGGGGCCGAGATGCGGACAATAGCGCCGCGGAGGAGCCTCGATGTTCAAAGACTTCAAACAGTTTGCCTTGCGCGGCAACGTCGTCGATCTGGCGGTCGGCGTGATCGTCGGTGCCGCTTTCACCAGCATCGTCAATTCCCTGGTCAAAGACCTGATCACCCCACCTTTGGGGTTGATGACCGGCGGGCTCGATTTCTCCAATCTTTTCATCGTTCTCAAAGGTGGCCACAACACCACCCTGGCCGACGCCGCCAAAGCCGGTGCCGTCACCGTAAATTATGGCTTATTTCTCAACGCCTTGATCAGCTTTCTGATCGTCGCTTTCGTGCTCTATTTGGTAGTGCGCTCGGTCAACCGGCTGTTTGCCAATCCGCCCCCGGCTGGCCCGGTAGCGACCCCGGAAGACGTCGTTCTGCTGCGCGAGATCCGGGATTTGTTGAAAACCAAGCCCTAAGCCGCGATGGCGCCTTGCCTTGATTTCGACCGCGGCGCCACGTAGGCAGCGTAAAGCCACTCGGGATGCTCCGTGACGCCACGTGTTTCTAGGGATGATGCAGGCCTCTTGGCGCTGTGCGCGGCGGCTTTTGTGCTGGCCGCAATCCTGGTCTCGCCCTTGATTCTGCAAAACGGCGACCTTTATTGGCATATTGCCGCAGGCCGCTGGATGATCGAGAACCGCGCGGTTCTCCGCATCGATCCGTTCTCCTTCACCTTCACCGGCTATCCCTGGCACACCCAAGGCTGGCTGGCCCAACTCTTCTTGGCTTTTGCTTTCGTCGCAGCCGGCTTTGGCGGGGTGCTGGCGCTGTGTGCCTTGGCGGCGGCCGCCGCGGCGGGGACTTTGGTGTATTGCCTGTCCCGTTATTGGCGCGGCCTGCTTTTGGTTGGTGGCATCCTGCTGGCTTTGGTCAGCGCCGTTCCAGCGGTTTCGGCTTTGCCGTATCTCTTGGCGCTGCCTTTTGCGGTACTATTCACCGCCGGAGTGGTGGCGGCCCGCGCCGAAAGTCGCTCGCCAAGCTTTGTCTTGCTGCTGGCGCTGCTGGCATGGGCCAATCTGCACACCAGCTTCATCCTCGGCCTCGCTCTGGTGGTGTTGCTGGGCATCGAGGCGGTGATCGCCAGCCCGCGCCTTGCAGTGGCGCGCAATTGGTTAGTGTTTTGCGGCTACGCCTTGCTCACCAGCTTGGCGACGCCTTACGGCATTGAAGGCCTCGTACACGCCATCCATAGTTTGCGTGTTCCGCTACTGGCGCCCGTGCACAGCTTGCTGCCGCTGCTGCTGGCTTTGCCGGCCCTGGCGGTGCTGCTGCGCCGCGCCACGCTGCTGCGCGCCGGCGGCGTAGCCGTGCTCTTTGTCCTCGCGTTGTATTTGCCTGCGGTGCAGCTTTTTTTCGCAATCGCGGTACCGCTGCTGGTAGCCGAGCCTTTGGCCCAAGGCCGTTTCCAGCCGCGTCTCGCCCTCAGGCCTTCTCTCGCCTTTGCCGCTCTGGCGCTGGCCGCCCTAAGCTTGCGCGCTGTGCTGCCGCTGGCCCTGCCCGACAGCCCGGTCACGCCCGCCGCGGCCTTCGCGCATGTGCCGTCCGAGTTGATCCATAGCCCGGTGCTCAACGAGGCGAGCTTTGGCGGCTTCTTGATCGTCAACGATGTCCGCCCTTTTATCGACAGCCGCCCCCATTATCCCATCAGTTTTCGCGCTCGCGCCGCGGGGCTCGGTGATGCTGTCGTGTTGGCGGCGGTGCTGAGCCATTATCACATTCGCTGGACCCTGCTGGCGCCCAGCAATCCCGCCGTCAAGGCGCTGGACGGCTTGGGCTGGAAGCGGCTTTACAGCGGACCCTTTGCTGTTTTGCATGTTAACGAGGCCCCATGAGTTCCAAGCCTGCGCTCTATCGTGATCTTCTCTTGCAGGCCCAAGGCCTCTTCGAAGGGTTGCGCGATCCCATCGCTAATGCCGCCAATCTGTCGGCGGTATTGTGGCATGGCTTGCCCGATCTGAACTGGGCGGGCTTCTATATCCGGCGCGGCGATGCACTGTTGCTCGGCCCCTTTCAGGGTAAACCGGCTTGCGTGCGCATCCCCATAGGCAAAGGCGTTTGCGGCACCGCGGCGGCGATGCGGACGACGGTGATCGTTCCCGACGTGCACCAATTCGCCGGTCATATCGCGTGTGACAGCGCCTCGAAGGCCGAAATCGTGGTGCCGCTGATCACTGCCGGGCAACTCATCGGCGTGCTCGATCTCGACAGCCCCAGCCTAGCGCGCTTCGACGATGAAGACCGTGATGGTCTTGAGGCCTTGGCGACGGCCTTTGTCTTGGGCAGCGATCCGTTCTGAGCTTTTGGTATTGCCGTTCCTGGAAAAAGTCGGGCGGCGCTCGCGCCGCCCAAGTCCAGGGAGGAGTGCCGAAGCACCCACGAAAACTCGGTCCAAAGACCGATGGCAGTGAGCCCAGCCTAACAAAAAAGACTTGCGCTTACCAGAACAATTGACAGCGCTTTCCTTGCGGCAGATGCAAACCGAGCCCTTATAAGGGCTTAGCGCTCTGAAACCGCGGCTTTAAAGCTTAACTGCTGGGCGGCGGAACGGTGGATTCGCGCACCACCAGCTCATGGTCGAGATGACGCTCCAAAGGACCGTCTTTTTCCGTCCGCTGGATCAACATCGAGACGGCCGCTTCCGCCATTTCGCGAATGGGCTGGCGGCAGGTGGTCAGGCGTGGCGACACCACTTGGGCGACCAAGGAATCATCGAACCCGGCCACCGACAATTGCTGGGGAATTTTCAAGTTGAAGCGCTGTGAGCAGGCCAGCACCGCGGCGGCCATATCGTCATTGGCAGCGAAGATCGCGGTCGGCGGAACCGGCAGCGAAAGCAGCTTCTCGCCCGCTTCCAGACCGGATTGATAAGAGAAAAAGCCCTGCTGGCAGAGTTCTTCGATCAACGGCACGCCGGCATGTTCGAGCGCGGCGCGGTAGCCGGCAAAGCGCGACATGGCGGCGCCGTGATTGGGATGGCCCTTGATGAAGCCGATGCGTTTGTGACCGAGGCCGATGAGATAGGCCGTCATGTCGTAAGCAGCCTTGAAATCGTCGATGCGCACATCCGACGAGCCTTCCATGGGCTTTTCCGGGGCGATGCGGACGAAGGGCGTATCGGCTTCGCGCAAGGCTTCGATCACGGCCACGCAGTCGCTCAAGGGCGGCGTCAGGATCATGCCATGCAGCGAAGATTCGCTGACCAAGGATTGCACCTGGCGGCCGACATTGGGATTGGCGGCGTCGAGCGATTCCACGATCAGGTGGTAGCCCTCTTCGCGGCAGCGCGTCAGCACGCCGACCTGCAGCGCCGCGATATAACCCGCCGAAGGGTTGTCGTAGAGCAGGCCAATCAGAAAAGAACGTTCGCTGGCCAGGCCGCGGGCAAAGATATTGGGGCGATAAGACAAGGCATCGACCGCCAGCATCACCCGCTCGCGCGTCGCATCGCTGACATTGGATTGGCGATTGACCACGCGCGACACCGTCTTGATCGAAACGCCCGCGCGTTTGGCTACATCATAGATGCTGGCAGGCTTGGGCGTGTCGGGGCGGGAAGGTTTCACGGCGTAGGATAAATCTCAAAACAAGAGCCAAAACCGGGCCCAAAGCCATGCGATGCAAATCGCTATAGGACCAATCATAGCGGCGGCAAAGCAATAAACCAGCAGCCCGCGAGCTTTCGTCCCACGCGCCCTCAATTATATTATAAAAGGTGGCAGCTTTGCGACGGTGCAACCACGGCTGGCATGGGTTGCTACCTAGGGGAAATAGCGAAGCGACCGGGCTCGGCATTCAGTGTATGTTTTTTAACGATCACTTTACCACGGCAACAAAAAGTTGGCGGTATCATGGAAGAAATCGAGATCTGGCGCTCTGCCCAACAATTCATGACCTTGCACGGGGCCGACGCGGTCTTTGTGGCCTCTGACTTGGCCGGAGCCCGTTTGGCCGACGGCAATCGCGACGGCGCGCGCATCTGGCGCTTGGTCCGCAACGCCATCCAGGAACTCAGCCGCACCAAACCGAACGGCTTCGAATTGCTGCATTGAGCCTCCGCGAGCTGTTCGCGGCGCTGCACTTCGCGGGAAGCCTCGGGCGAGCCACACGCCCAATCCCCGAGCGTCCACTGGTAACGTTCCATCTGGACTTGAGTGCAGGGTGTTTCTGTAAATAATTGATTTGAGGGGTTTCGCGAAAATCGGCTCTCGTTTCGCCGAAAACGGCTCCCTGGGTTAACCCTCACTCTCCCATTGCTCGGCAGATATTAGCTCGAAGACTTTTTCACCCCCTGTCGCACCTACCGGAGCAGCGGAGCCCTAAACGAGGGCGCCGATTGGGGTGACGGCGCGCGATACTGAATTTAACGTTTTTCGCTCGATTCGGTATGAGCTGGGCATTTGATATTGCTATGCCCGCTTCCGGTGTTCTCCCATCCAGGGTTCATAATCGAATAGGACTGATGACGGCGATAATCGATCAGCCGCGTTGGCAAGCGTTTTGAATGCCGAGGTACAGCTCTGACGTGATGTCAGAAAAGCGGGGGGAATGCCGTGTCCAAGACGATTGAAGTGTCTGATGTCATAGAGCGAGGGCCATTGGGTGCAAGCCTTTGGAGCTTGCTGACCCTCTGTCTGCTAGTCGTAATCTGCGATGGTTTCGATGCCCAGATAATGGGCTATGTCGGGCCGGGCTTGGTCAAGCAGTGGCACCTTCCAGCCAGCGCCCTCGGTCCGCTGTTCAGTGCAGGCCTGTTCGGTCTTATGCTGGGTGCGCTGTTTCTCGGCACGCTGGGCGACCGATTTGGTCGCAAAGCCATCATCTTGACGTCTGTCTTACTGTTCGGCGTCTTCTCCCTCGCCACAGCCTTCTCCGATGCGATTCCACATATGCTGGTGCTGCGATTTCTCACTGGCCTTGGCCTGGGCGGCGCGATGCCGGGTGCTATAGCCCTGATTTCCGAATACACGCCCAAGCGAGTTCGCGGCACTTTCGTCACCATCGTCGTAACCGGCTTTGCTATAGGGCCGGCACTCGGCGGCTTGCTCGCCGCAACCCTGATCCCGGTCTTTGGCTGGCGTTCGATGTTCGTTGTCGGCGGTGTCGTTCCGTTGCTGCTGCTGCCGCTGCTTTGGTGGCGTCTCCCCGAATCTGCGCGCCTGATGATCGGCCGTGGCGAGAGCGCCGATAAAGTCGCGCGAAATCTCATCAAGGTGTTTCCCCGCCTTGTCGTATCCAAGGATGCGCGTTTCAGCCATGTGGAAGGACAAGTGCCCGCGGCACCCGTGAAGCTGATCTTCGCCGATGGGCGTGCCATCGGTACCGTGCTGCTGTGGCTAGCGATTTTCCTCACTCTCATCGGCATTAATTTGCAGACGAGCTGGTTGCCGCTCATGATCACGGCAATGGGTTATCCCGTCGCGACGGCGGCGGCGACGACTGCCCTGTTCCATTTCGCTGGTGCGCTCGGTGGCCTTATCATCAGCCGGTTGTTGGATCGCCTCAATTACACCCATGCGGTCGCGGCCATCCTCGTCATAGCCAGCGTTATGGTGGTTCTGATCGGCCGCAGTGGCAGCTCGATCGTTATCTTGCGCGCAACCATCTTTGGTGCGGGTTTGTTCGTGGTCGGTGGTCAATGCGCGCTCAATGCAATGAGCGGCATCTTCTATCCCAGCTTCATCCGCTCGACGGGATCAGGTTGGGCGCTGGGTATTGGCCGCATGGGGGCGGTGGTCGGGCCGATGGTTGGTGCGGCGCTACTGCTGAAACATTTTAGTCAGCAACTTCTCTTCCTCGTTGAGGCCGTGCCATTCTTTCTCGCCGCTTTGGCGATCGCCGTGATCGGTTTGACGCGGCACGGCCGCATCAAGGGCGCAGATGCGATGTCGATCGGCGCGACTTTCAACGAGTAGTTTATCCCTTCATCAGGGGGGGCGGTGGTAGCCGCTGTCCGGCGAACGGGCAAGGATCGGATCGCCGTTGAAATACGGCAATGTGGTTTCACATTTCCGCCCACGTCAGCGCGGCAGAGCAACAGGTAAACCAAGCGCCTGGCTCATATTAAACGCCAAACGGATGCCCACCACCAGCGCATCGCCGGGAGCACGGTTTGCACGGGTGTTGCCGGAGATGTCGGGGTTGACGATATATTGCACATTCGGTTCAAAGCGGAAGCCGTACCCCAACTTATAATCGTAATTGACTTCGAACATCAGCTCGTTGTCGGACACCCGCGAGGCCGATCCTGCTTTGATCAGCAGGTCATTCATATAGCCCAACTCTTTGTCGGTGAAGGTGACGTACGTCACCATCACTCCCAAGCGATCTTGCGGCCGGTTGGCGATAGTCCCCGTGAAGACCGCACCCAACGAGCTTTCGGATTGGAAGGTCTCGCGTCCGTCGAAAGGTTCAGCGGTCGAGGCAAATAGAGCCAGATTGCGTTGAGACGAATCTGGCCGGTAGACCACCTGGTCGGCGAGAGCATAGAAGCCAGCGCGGCCTCCGGAATAAGTCCTCGGTGCACCGGGCTGGAATACGCGTGACTGGCCAGCTGTATTGAGGAGCGGGTCAGTGTAATTGGCGTTGTTATACCAGCCCCCAATCTGCAAATGCCGCGGATAGTTGTCATCCTTGAAGGATGTGCGGTAGCCAACTTCGAACGGCACAGTCACGCCGGTGGAGCCGTTAAACGACCAGTCGAAGCCCTGATTGGATTTGCGCTGTGGGTTGATCTCAAAAACACCAGTTTCAATATATAGGCGCGTCGTCGGCCGGTACTCGATACGGCCGCCCCAGGTGACATAAGGAAACCCCGAAAGACCGCCCGTCATCAGCGGAAGGAAATAGGGACAGTTCGGGGCGCTGACGAACTCGCAGCCATAAGTCGAGCGGGCGAACAGACCGGTGGCGTTGGTGCGGCCGAGATAAATGTTGAATGTGTCGTTTAGGAAGTCCTGCTCATATGCGAACTGCGCGAGGCCCAGTTGCTGATACGGATAATACCAGCCCTGAACCTTGATGGCGTTGCCGATGTCCGTGCTCTGCACGCTATCACCATAGAACTGGGCCATAAGCACGTGCAGCTTTGCATGGTCGATTCCCAGTAGCTTCTGCAGGTCGAGATCGGCTCCGAAACGACCGACGCCGGCATTGGCGCCACCAAGCCGCAATCCGCCAGAAAGATTGCGTGCGGCGTCATCCACAATGTCAGCCTGAATCGCGATGCCGTGGTCGTAGAGGCTATGCGCCAGATCGGCGAGGGGCGCGAGCACTGGAATCGCATCATTCTGCGCCGGTTGTGCTGTCACAACGCTGATCACACGTGCTTTGTGTGAATCGTCAGGAACTTCGCCCATGGCAGAAACTGTAGCCCTAGCCAACGAAATTGTGGCGACGGACGCTAGCACTATCGCGCGACGTAAAAACATTCGATTCCCCTCTCTGCAATCGGGTTTTAATATATCGCCAGTAGGCTCGCGCTGCGGCTCTGGCTGCCGAGACAATCGCTTGTGGGGTCAGTTTCATTTGGAAGGCTTTTCCCACTCGGCACACTCTTGGACCGTGAGCGCAGTTGCCAATTTCATTTATCGGCGACGCTTTTCGTTTTTCCATATTGAAGAATGTATTCAGCGCCAGCCAGTGTGTGCAAAGCAGCCGTGATGCGCGCGACATGTTGGCGAATCTGCTCCGTTCGATCGTCACGATAGTCCGCGCGAATTTGCTGCGCATTGGGGAATTCGTCCAATTGACGCCGCAGCAGATCGAGATCGATGAGACGCCTGACGTTGGGATCGCGCGAGCAGGCCTCAAGGCGTGAGACCAATTCCTCCTTGTGATCAACAAATTCGACCATCCGCAGGGGGAATGGTGCCAACTTGTCGGTCCGACACCGCACGCGGTCCGGCAACACATCCGCCATCGCGTCACGAAACACACGTCGCCGCTTACCCTCGCTGCGGAAAATTTCCGCGGGCAGTGACATTGCAAACGAGATCACACGGCGATCAAGCAACGGGTGAGTATAGGCGACACCATGCTTTGCTCCGAGAAGCGCCCAATGCTCCATCCGCTCGACCATGTGCGGAGACGTCATTCGGAGCCAGCGCGCAGTTCGACTTTCGACCGCATCCCAACGGTCGTTGCTGCGACGAGCACCATAGCGCTTGCGAATCTCTGGAAGCAGCGACAGGGGAAAGGCCTTTATCAGTGGCGGCGGACCGCGATCGCTGTGTAGTGCCGCGTCAATAACGCTCGGCACGAAATGGCGGAGCACCTCGCGGTAGGCGACGCGCGCGAACGAAAGATGTTGGGTGCGGCGAAGAATATTGATTTCGCGCAGCGCTGAGCGCCAGCGTCCACGCAGCAACAAGTCGCCGATCAGACCGGAGCCGCCATAGCTGGCGCCTTCATCTCCGCCGAGGCCGGTGAGAATGAGATCGACACCTTTGCGCGCAGCATCGGCACAGATCGCGCTTTCCTCGCGCGTCGAAGAGAATGGCGAGATCTTGTCGGCGTCGGCGTCCGATTGCGGTGCGGCCATACCGGTTTCGGCGCGCACGGCCGTCCAGGCGAGATCGGGTTCCTGCTGGATCACCGCTCTAACGTATTCGGTTTCGTCGTTGCTGGTGAGATCGTTGCGCAAGCGATCCAGCAGCGAGTAGGTGTGAAGGCGCTGCCCCCGCTCGCCAAGCGCTCTTGCAGCGAGCACTGTAATCGCAGAGGAATCGAGCCCGCCGCTGAGATGCGTGGCCACTCCCCCACCATTGCGTGGTAGGCGAGACCGCACGGCCTGTTCGATGCAGGACCGCAGTTCCGCGGCGGCGTCACGCTGTGTGGTCTTCCGCTTGCCAATCACCGTGCGATCGATCTGCCAATACTGGGTGATCCGGATTCCGGCCGGCGTGAGTTCGAGGACATGGGCGGGTGGCAGGCGCTTGATGCCCTCCATCAGGCATTCCTCGCTACTGATCACACGGGCGATGCGGCGAGCAACGGCGCCATCGTCCATCTTGCGCGGGACGATTTGGCTGCCATGTATGGCCTTGGGAAATGACGCGAATGCTAAGAACTCCCCCGCGCGATAGGCGTAGGCAAGCGGTCGTGCGCCGATGGTATCGCGTCCGAGCACCAAATGCTGGCGTACGGGCGACCAAATCGCAAAGGCAAAATCACCCAGAATTCCCGTTAGCTGGGAGGTGTCGGCATTCGCCAGCGCCTCAAGCACCAGCGCGTCGTCGGAGGCTGCTTTGGATGCACCAAGCGTCGTACGAAGCTGTTCCGATTCGTCGAGCCGGACATCCCCCGCGATTATCCAGTTGTCGCGCTCAGGTAGTGTGATTGAGGTGTCGGCCGTCGCCGCGTAGTCGAGTATCGCCAGTCCCGCAGAGCCGCGGCGCCAAATCCCCAGCGCTGGGCGACGGACAGCGGCGTCCATTTGCGCTACCATGTCCCGGAGGGTGTCCTCGGAAACCGAGGCGCCATCCAGCCGCACTAGCCCGCAGATTAGTCGCATCGGAAGACGTAATGCATGACCCCTCGGACGGTACGCCAGATGCGCCTAACGCTTGTTATCATGAGCGCCCGTCCCGGCAAAGAGAGAAGCCCGAGCCAAAAAAGCAGGATTGCCCGAGTTTATGCACTCTGTTACTACATCAAAGTAAGAGTGAGTGAGTTTTTTGGGGGTATGCGGGTGAGCCAAGGCACGGTCGAACGAACCGAAGCATCGCGTGAGGCGGAGGTGACTGCCACCGTCCGCAAGGTTTGGTCGCCGCCGACGATGGCAGTGGACATGATCGTGGACCAAACCCTTTCGAAAAGCTCGCCGGTCGCCGAGACGACGATTTCAACCTGTCACGTCTCGTGAAGGGGCTGGCTTAGCAAGTCACGCAGATGGTCGAGGCGCCCGATCTGGGCGCCGCCCTGCTGCTATACTCCCCCTTGGTGTCTGGGAAAGAGGCAAAGACCATACTACGGGAATGATTTTTTGGTCGCCTGCCTTGAGCGGACTGTTTGCTGCGAGGGTCAGCTTGCGGATAAATCGTGGCAGCTGATAGCCAGACGTGAGGCGGGTATAAATGAATTCTGCCAACGTCAGCCGTGAAATATTATCCCGTACGATCTCGCATCGCTTTAGAGCGATCGTCGCCGCGCACCCCGACAAAGCAGCGATCACAGACCCCCGATGGCAGTGGAGCTACGCCGAGCTCGGTGGGCATGTCGCGCGCATCGCGGCGCGGCTCTCCCATCTCGGCCCTGGCCCTATTGCCATCCTGATCGGCAATGACGTGTATTTTGCGGCCGCCTTCCTCGGCATCCTGGAAGCAGGTCGTATCGCCATACCGCTCGATCCTGAACATCCGGATGATCGCATCCGGCAAATTACCGATCATGCATCCGCGACGGCGGTAGTCACGACAGGCGCCTATGCGACACGCGCGCGTGAGGCTTTGGGACCCGGTGTGACCGTGGTCGACATTGATGTCTCGTCCAGCCCATTCGAGAATGCTCCGATCAATTTGGCTGGCCCCGACGACGTCGCCTGCGTTCTGTACACGTCGGGATCCACCGGTGCGGCGAAGGGTGTGGCGCTCACGCACCGTATGCTGCTGCATGCCGTGCTTGTGCTGGCGGAGAGCTTTGCCCTGACCAGCGACGACAAGCTTTGTGTTTTCTATTCTTTCGTCGTTGGTGGGCTTCGCAACTATCTCGCGGCATTGCTCACGGGGGCGTCGGTGCATGTGTTACCACCCAAGGAACTCAAAGCGGGCGGTATCGCGCGGGAGATTCTTGTGCGCGGCATCACGGTCTACCAGTCGGTGCCCACGCTGTTCCGTAGGGTGGCCGAGGCACTGCCAACCGGCGTGCGCTTCGACAGCCTGCGAATCGTCCGCCTGATGGGCGATCGGATCGAGTGGCAGGATTTCGACCACTTCCGACAAGCTTGTGGCGAAAATGCTCAGTTCAGCATCGCATTGGGCTCAACCGAAGCGTCAATGTACGCGGCTTGGTTTGTCGATAGTGCGCTGCGCGGCTCCACACAGCGCCCGCCCGTTGGCTATGTCACGCACGACTTTGTGGTCGAGGTCGTCGATGACAATGAGCGTCCGTTGCCGGAGGGTGTTGTCGGTGAATTTGCGGTCTTAAGCAATTATCTTGCGCTCGCGTATTGGAACGATCCGGCAGCGACTGATCGCGCCTTTCAGACCGGCACAGAGGGCAAGCCGCAGCGCTTCCTGACCGGGGACATGGGTCTGCGGCGGCCAGACGGCTTGCTCGAATTTGTTGGCCGCAAAGACCGGCTGGTCAAGCTGCGGGGCCATCGGATCGAACCGGCCGAGATCGAGGCGGCGCTGACGCGCTGCGCACATGTGGTTGACGCCGCGGTTGTAGTGCGCCGCAATCCCGAAGGCGATGCCCGTGCGATCGTGGCCTATGCGGAGCTCGAGCCCGGCACGCGCGGATTGCTGCCGCGCCACCTGCTCGCACTGCTGTCGCAGAAAGTACCGTCCTACATGGTGCCTTCGGCCTTGTTCGTGCTCGATCACCTGCCGAGACTTTCCAATCTCAAAATTGATCGCGTCGCGCTGGCTGACCGCGACAGCGAGGTTGCCAGCGGCAGCGAGCGCGCCGGCGATGAGGTTCTCGATGGCGTCGCGACGATATTCGAAAAGGTCATCGGCTGTCGAAGCGCGACGGCTGATGACAATATTTTCTCGCTAGGCGGTGACTCGCTGCAGAGCGTCAACATCCTGCTAGAACTGGAGCAGCGGTTTGGCGTCGCGATCCATCCGGCGATATTTGAGCGAACGCGAGATATTCGCGAGCTTGCGCAAGCCGTCCGCGCCCACATCGCGGCCCGCAGATCGGCCGCCCCCCTCGCGCGCAAAATCGCTAAGCTCAAGACTCGCGTCAAAGCAGTCATGCCCGCTTCCCTGGTCGCGGAGTTGGCGACGCGGTTCTGGTGCGCTGCGCCGGTGGGAGGGCGTAAACTAGCCAAATCGACTATTCTCGCCAAACTGCTCATCGCGCGTGGTGAGCTGGATGACGCCAAGAAGATCGTGCAAGACGTTCACGCCGCTGACCCCCATTTCGAATGGGCCAACAATCTCATGGCCTACTTCGACGGTTTGCCCCAGCCCGATACACAGCTGGCCGCGCCAACTGGCAGTTCGGATGATGTTCAGCTCTATCGCCGCTTGGATTGCGACACCGTCCTTCTGTGCTTCACTGCGGGAATGTATCTGCCGCCGACACTCTTACACCGCTGGCTCGGGAATCTCCCGGCAAACATCCTCTATCTGCGCGATTCGCGAAAGCTGTGCTACCTGGGCGGTGTGGCGTCGTTGGGAGATGGATTACAGGCGTCCCTCACGGCATTGGCTGCGTTGATCGATTCAATCGGTGCAACCCGGATACTGTGCTTCGGCAGCTGCTCCGGCGGATTTGGGGCGCTACGCTACGGGCTCGCCCTTCGCGCGGAGGCCGTCCTGGCACTGGCACCAATGACCAATCTTGCGCCAACCTTCACCACCTATCTCAGTGGTGCGCGCAACTCGGTCTACATCGCCTCGACTGTACCCCAAGAACCGCTTGATCTACATCCGCTCTTCTTGGCGGAGCGGCCGCCACGGACGACGCTCGTCTACGGCAGCGAGCATTGGGACAGCCGACTTCAATGCGAACATATGCGAGCGACCGGTGTCGACTTGCATCCGGTCGAGGGCTGCGCAAATCGCAACGTCCTGCCTATGCTGATCCCGTCGGGCACGTTTGCCGAATTGCTGGGTGAGTTGGCTGTCCCGACGGGATCACGAACGGCTATACGTCGGTGAATGCCGCCAAGCCGTTTTGGATCATCTGCGCAACGAAGGCGTCGACGTCGCTGCGGCAGATCTCCGGCGTCACATCGAATGCCTCCACAAACTGCGCATAAATAGTCTCGACGCGCATCGGTGTCTGTATCATCTCCCAGATGCGCAATGCGATGGGGCTAAGGCTCACGTACTTTCCCTGCTCCGCGTTCAGCATGAGCAGCTCATCGCCAATTTGCTGGGTCAGCCATTCACCTTGACGATGTAGCATGATCGACTTTTCGCTCATCTGTCCTCCGCTGCTCGGGCGTAGCCAAGTCTCGACATCACCGCCCCATGCTGAGCCTCTATTCTAGCAACGACCTCGCGAGTCAATGTGTTTCGCCATTGCCCCGCCGTCCCAGCGCGAAAGAAGCGTTGCCCAGTGTAAAGGCCCGGAGACTCTCTGAACCCGTTCTTCTCTTCCTGTCGCTGCAAATCGGAAAAGTTCGCGTCCCGTACGGCGTTATGAATCGCTTCAACGCTCACTTCACGGCCAACGAAGGTAAGAATGGCGCTCAAACTAGCCGCCGGGTCGCGGAGCATGTTCTCATAACGAACGAGGTGGACCGGGATGTCTGACTGATCGAGCCAGCTCTCAACATGCCCGCTCCAATCACTGAGGCGTTGGCGAAGGTTCCGATCGCGCCGATCACATTTGCTCGCAAACGCGGCGTCCGTGTCGTTCAGGAAGTCGAGCGCGTAATTAATGCTCCGACCGAAATGGCTTGCCAATGATAACACTAGATCGCGCGGATCACGCACAATGACAATCGCGCCGTCTGCACCAAGCGCACCACCAAGAAGTGGAGTGGCACGGTTTGTCATAAGATAGGCGTCGTGCACCTTCACGAAAGTGGTCTGCGAGTCATCCGGGGGAGAACCTGTACCCTCCATCCTGTCGCGGTCGGCAATAGCAATGCATGCAAGCGAACGAAAATAGTCGGCTTCGTCATGCGTCAGAAGGCTTGGATCGATGAAAAGCCACTCTTCGATAAGGCTAGACACGCTTGCATTTATGCCGCGTTCGACCAGCGCATTGACGCCCATCGGCTCGCCGCCGGGGACGTCGAGCCGGGCAAGCATAATCCTCAACCAAGTGTTGCCCGATTTCGGATAAGAGGCGAGCCAAAAAGTCTTAGCCATCAATCGCTCGCAACCAGCCCGGTGTCCTTCCAATGCCGTTCGAGCTCGGTGACGACGCCCGGAAGTTCCGCGAAATCCTGACGCCGCACCAATCGGAATATGCATCCAGAGGCGGCGATCTGAGCCACGCCGCGAAAATACAACGCTTCCTGCCCCAGCCGTGCGATCAGTGTAGGTCGGTAGGCGTTGCGGTGCAGCAGCGTGCCGCATTCCACAAGCGAGGCGCGCCGAATTCCGCGTTCGCATGTTGGGTTCGCTTCGGTCAGAACGTAGATCGCGCCAATCTCCAGCGGTTCGTTGGACACCCCTGTGGGTTCAACAAAGTGCTTGCTGAGCGAGGCACGGACGTGAGCACCCTGGCGCCCACCCAGTTCCAGTGCCTCAATCGCTTGCGACCAAAGCTTCAGCAGCCGCCCATCCGGGTGAACGAGAGGTGTGCCCGAGACGTCGATAGCGCAGACATCGTCGGTCACCAGCGGGTATCCGCGCTGGTTCAGGGACGCTGCCATGGTCGACTTGCCGGCCCCTGACGGACCGCAGAACAACACTGCGCGGTCGCCGACCCTGACCGCACTCGCGTGGAGAACAACTTGGCCGCGTTGGTGAAGCAGGATGCCAAACACTGTCCCGATCAGGAAAGCGGAGAGGTCATCGCCGCTGCCGTCTTTGTCGAGCTGGTAACAAATTTCGCGTCCGCCACTCAACTGAAAGCCTGCCACACCATGGATATGGAGAAGCACTTGGCCTGGGCGAAGCTGCCAAGTTGGGCTGCGCTGCACCGCTTCGCCAACCAGTTCGGTCTCGATAGCGCCTTCGCGAATAACGACTTCGGGCGCAGTGCAGTCGTCCCTCCAGGCATTGACGCCCGGTAGCGCTATATCGCTCGAAACGGTCAGTCCACAAATTCTGTAGTAATGCACGTAACACCCTGTATCGCGCCGCGCGCAGCAGCCCGGAATACCCCTATTGCAGAGCTTTTGTGCCGGATGCAATCGGCGCAGCCTTCAACAGGACTCCGAAATACCGCCCTGGTTGTGCTGAATTGGCTGTATTGGAGCGACCCGCCACCACAGCGACCCTGAGCCACTGACGTGAAACCAGAGCCAAAAGCTGTGAAACGCTACA
>JARLIR010000048.1 GCA_031291635.1 Rhizomicrobium sp.
GGAGCGGAAATCCATCAAATGGCGCAGCGCAATCGGCGGCATGGCGCGCACGCCATCAGAAAAGCGCTTGTAAGTGGAATAGCTTTCGGTGGCGACGGCCGTCTGCAAGATATGGATCAGATCGGCTTTGTGGGCGTGAGTTTCGCCCAGATTGCGCGCCTTGTAGAAGCCGCCGATGGGCAGGGTGGTGATTTCATCATCGAAGGCTTTGGCGTGTAGCCGCGCGATCTTCTTGGCGATGCCGATCATGCCCATGCCCGAAATGCGGCTCGGCATGCCGGGGAAGATGTCAGCGACCATCGAG
The DNA here is from genome assembly GCA_031291635.1 of Rhizomicrobium sp. Taxonomy (GTDB): domain Bacteria; phylum Pseudomonadota; class Alphaproteobacteria; order Micropepsales; family Micropepsaceae; genus Rhizomicrobium. The sequence goes on from JARLIR010000048.1 coordinate 305, forward strand.
CGCGACAGGCCCACAGCCTCGAAATTATAAGCACCGCGATAAGACGAGATCACCGAGATGCCCATCTTGGAGATGATCTTGAGCAGGCCGGCGCTGACGGAATCCAAGTAACGCTTGACGCAAGTGCCCAGCGATATCGCGCCGAACAGACCATTGGCATGACGCTCGGCAATGCATTCCTGGGCCAGATAGGCGTTGACGGTAGTGGCACCGACGCCGATCAGCACCGCGAAATAATGCGTATCCAGACATTCCGCTGAGCGCACATTGATCGAGGTGTAGGTGCGCAGACCGCGGCGGACAAGATGCGAATGCACCGCGCCTGTGGCCAGGATCATCGGCACCGGCGCCATGGTGTCGGAAAGCCGCTCATCGGTGAGGATGAGGTGGTTATAGCCTTGCAGCACCGCCTCTTCGGCTTCGGTGCGGATGCGCTCAATGGCTTGTTGCAGACCCTCGCCACCGGAGGCAACGGCAAAGGTGCAATCGATTTCGTAGAAGCGGCCTTCCAGATGCTCCTTCATACGCAGGAACATGCCAGTCGAAATCACCGGGCTTTCCAGGGTGAAGACTTCGGCTTGTTTCTCGTCTTGCGCCAGCACGTTGCCGAGGTTTTGGAAGCGCGTCTTCAGGCTCATCACCCGTTCTTCGCGCAAAGGATCGATCGGCGGATTGGTGACTTGGCTGAAATTCTGGCGGAAATAATGCGACAGCGGACGATATTTTTCCGACAGCACGGCGAGCGGGGTGTCGTCGCCCATCGAGCCAATGGCTTCTTTGCTGTCTTCGACCATGGGATGAAGGATCGCCTCCATATCTTCCATGGTGTAACCGGCTGCCGCTTGGCGCAGACGGCGGGTCTCTTTGTCGAACAGCAACGGTTCGTCACCGGGGCCAATGATGGATTCCAGATCGACGACGCGCTTGATCCAATCTTCGTAAGGGTATTGCGACGCCAGCGTGTCTTTGATCTTGCGGTCTTCGTAGAAGATGCCTTCGTCGAGATCGAGCGCCACCATCTGGCCCGGACCAACGCGACCTTTGCGGGTGACATGGGCATCGTCGAGCGTGTTCATGCCCGTCTCGGAGCCGACGACCAGCAAACCATCATCGGTGAGGGCATAACGCAGTGGGCGCAGACCATTGCGATCCATACCGGCGATGACCCAACGGCCATCGGTGGCGGCCAGCGCAGCAGGGCCATCCCACGGTTCCATCACTGCATTGGCATAAGCATACATCGCCCGATGGCTTTCAGGCATGGTGGAAGCTTGTTTGTTCCAGGCTTCGGGCACCAGAATGGTTTTGGCTAGCGGTGCGGCGCGACCGGCACGCACCAGCACCTCGAAGACCGAATCCAGCGCCGCTGAATCCGAACCGCCCGGCTGGATGATCGGCTTGATGTCTTCGCCTGCCGCGCCGAAGAGGTCCGAGGCCATTTTGACCTCGTGGTTCTTCATCCAATTGATATTGCCCTTGACGGTGTTGATCTCACCGTTGTGGGCCAGCATGCGGAACGGCTGCGCCAAGCGCCAAGTGGGAAAGGTGTTGGTGGAATAGCGCTGATGAAAGATCGCGAAGGCCGAAACGAAACGCTCGTCGACGAGATCGGGATAGAAGGTGGAAAGCTGCTCGGCCAGGAACATGCCCTTGTAGATCAGCGAGCGCGTTGACAGAGAACAGATGTAGAAGTCTTGAATGGCGGCTTCGCGGACCGATTTTTCGATGCGGCGGCGGCAGAGGTAAAGCTTGCGGTCGAGTTCTTCCAGATCGTCATTGTCGCCGGTATCGATCATCACCTGTTCGATTTCCGGGCGCGTGGCATTGGCTTTTTCGCCGATGATAGAGATGTTCACCGGCACCTGGCGCCAGCCATAGAGATAAAAGCCGGAACGCAGGATTTCGGATTCAACGATGGTGCGGCAAGTTTCTTGCGCCACATAATCGGTGCGCGGCAGGAAGATCTGGCCGACAGCGATGCGGCCGGAACGCTGGGCGTGGCCGGTCTGCTGCACTTGGGCGCGGAAAAATTCCTGCGGCACCTGGATGTGAATGCCGGCGCCGTCGCCGGTCTTGCCATCGGCGTCCACGGCACCGCGATGCCACACGGCTTTCAAAGCTTCAATGGCGCGGGTGACGACTTCGCGGCGCGGCTTGCCATCAATGGCAGCGACAAGGCCGACGCCACAAGCATCGTGCTCTTGGTCGGGTGAGTAGGCGTGGCCGTCTTCGAGCTTTTTGGCGTTGGCGATGTAGCGGGCAACTTCTTGCTGGGCTTGGATTTTGTCCATCGTCATCACTCCGCCGCTACGGCTAGTTTTTGTTCGAGGTAGGTGTGGATCGCAGCAGCGGCATCGCGGCCATCGCGCACCGCCCAGACCACCAGCGAGGCACCGCGCACGATGTCGCCGCCCGCGAAGACGCCATCAAGATTTGTCATCATGGTGGAGGGCTTGACCCGCAAAGTGCCCCATTTGCTGACCGACAAATCGGGTTCGGCGAAAGTCTCGGGTAAAGGCTCGGGATCAAAGCCCAGCGCTTTGATGACGAGATCGGCCTTCAGCGTGAAATCGGCGCCTTTGATTTCTTCCGGGGCTTTGCGGCCCGAGGCATCGGGCAAGCCGAGGCGCATCTTGGAAATGCGCACCCCTGCCACGTCATCGTTGCCGAGGAAGCCTTTGGGCAAGGTCAGCCACTGGAAATCGACTCCCTCTTCTTCGGCGTTGGTCACTTCGCGCAGAGAGCCCGGCATGTTGTCCCGGTCACGGCGGTACAGGCAGGTGACGGATTTGGCGCCTTGGCGCAAAGCGGTGCGGACGCAATCCATCGCGGTGTCGCCGCCACCGATCACGGCGACGTCTTTGCCGTCGGCATTGAGCTTGCCGCTGTCGAAATCCGGCACGGCATCGCCAAAGCCTTTGCGGTTGGAAGCGATGAGATAGTCCAGCGCAGGCACGATGGCACCGAGGCCGACGCCGGGCGCTTCGATCTCGCGGGCTTTATAAACGCCGGTGGCGATGAAGACGGCATCATGGCGGATGCGGATATCGGCCAGGGACGCGTCGCGGCCAATTTCGAAATTGAGTTTGAAGGTGATGCCGCCGTCTTCCAGCCGCTTGACGCGGCGCATGACGACATCCTTCTCCAACTTGAAGCCGGGTATCCCGTAGGTGAGCAGCCCGCCCGCGCGATCATGGCGGTCATAGACGGTGACTTGGTAGCCTTTGATGCGCAGCTGTTCGGCACAGGCCAGGCCCGCGGGCCCGGCACCGATAATGCCGATGGAGTGGGGGCGGCTGCGCTTGGGGGCAAGGGGCTTCACCCAGCCTTTTTCCCAGGCGGTATCGTTGATGTATTTTTCCACCGCGCCAATGGTGACGGTGCCATGGCCCGATTGCTCGATGACGCAATTGCCTTCGCAGAGTCGGTCCTGCGGGCAGATGCGGCCGCAAATTTCGGGGAAATTGTTGGTCGCTTGGGACAGCTCATGGGCTTCCTCAAGGCGACCTTCAGAGGTCAGCTTGAGCCAGTCCGGGATGTTGTTCTGCAGCGGGCAATGCACCTGACAATAGGGCACGCCGCATTGGCTGCAACGCGAAGCCTGTTCGGCCGCCTTGGCGGCGATGAACTCGGCATAGATTTCGTGAAAGTCGCCCGTGCGCTGGGCGGCTTCGCGCTTGCCGGGCATTGTCCGTCCCAGGCTGACGAATTTGAGCATTTTCTCGACCATGACGGGTGGGTAGGGGAGAATCGTTCCAGAATCCAGCGGAAAATGCACGATAGGTCAGCAAACAATACCCATAATTATGACGCGGCGCGGAATTGTGCGGATGGTTGCATGAATTTCGGCCATAATAGTAAAAAATACTGCCTTATAGCAAGGCGGCGGGCGTTTCGAGGCCCTGCGCCAGCCGCTTTCTATGTCCAGCGATTGAGGCTGCGCGCGCCAGCCCTCGATGCCGACATCGGCGCGTGGCGCCTCAGCATGATGGAAGGGGATTGGGCCGGTGAAGAGACAACCCGAGCGTTACGGCCGAGGCCTAGGCAATCCGTTCGTCGAATGCGCATCTGAGATTTGGCGTGAAATTTTGATCACGGGGCATTCGAGAGGGTGCGAAAGCATGGTCCGGTTTGCCCTGCTGTGTTAGGACTTTTTCTCATCTATCGGCGCGGTTTTGTTGGGGTTTTTTCATGCATGATATTCTGAATGCGGTGCTTCTCGGGATTATCGAGGGGCTGACCGAGTTTTTGCCTGTGTCCTCCACCGGCCATCTGTTGGTGGGTGAAAGTCTGTTGGGTCTGCCCGACAACAAATGGGAAGCCTTCACTATCATTATTCAGTTCGGCGCGATTCTGTCGGTGGTCGCCGTCTATTGGCGCAAATTCTGGAATGTGCTGGTGGGCTTGCCGAGTTCGGCGCAATCGCGCCAATTCGCCATCAACGTGATCGTCGCCTTTTTTCCGGCTGCGGTGTTAGGCGCGACCGTCTTCAAATACCTCAAGGAATATCTTTTGCAGCCCAGCATCGCGCCGATGGTGATCGCAGTGACTTGGATTGTTGGCGGCGTGCTAATCCTGGTGCTGGAGCGTATGGCCCCGAAACCGCGCTATCTCGATGGTGACAACCTGCCGTTTTGGAAAGCGGTTCAGATCGGCATTTGCCAATGCGCGGCCCTGATCCCTGGCGTGTCACGCTCGGGCGCGACGATCCTCGGTGGCGAGTTGTTGGGCGTCGACCGCAAGGCCGGTGCAGCCTTCACATTTTATCTCGCGGTGCCGACGATGCTGGGCGCCACGGTTTATGAACTCTACAAAGAGTGGCACACGCTGTCGGGCTCCGACACGAGCAACATCGCCATCGGTTTCGTGGTCTCGTTCATCGTGGCGTATTTTGTGGTGAAAGGCTTCATCGCCTTCATCGGCCGCTATGGCCTTGGGCCCTTCGGCTGGTACCGCATCGCGGCGGGCCTGGCGCTGCTGGCGTGGCTGTTCGTAAAGTAGGGCGAGAGCCACACACTGCACTAACGTCATGGCCGCCCGCGAGGCGGCCATCCATTTCTCCGCTTGAACAGACTTCATTGCTGGATGGCCGGGTCAAGCCCGGCCATGACGGTTTGCTTTGATCAACCCGCCGAGATCGGTGCCTGGGCGCGGACGCGGTCGCCGAATTGGCCTTTGGGGTGGAAGCGCCAGAGGTAGCCGGGCACGATGGCTTCGACGCTTTCGGGCGCGATATCCAGATCATCCAGCGTAAAGGCGCCGGGCTGCACCACAGCGTCCGTCTTGAGCAAGCGCACCTGATCCATGGTCAGCAGCGGCTTGATCGGCAAGATGAAGCTCGGCAGCTGCAGGAAGAATGCCTTGATGGTGGCGAAGAAGAACGGCACCGGCACCAACAGGCGCTTGCGACCCGTTTCTTTCAGGATGAATTCCAGCAGGGCGCGGAAATTGTAAACCGTCGGCCCGCCGAGCTGGTAAGTGCGTCCTGCGGTGCGCGCATCGCTGACGCTGCGCACGATGGCTTGGGCCAGATCAGCGACATAGACCGGCTGGAAGCGGGTGTGACCGCCACCAATCAGCGGCAATAACGGCAGAAAGCGCGCCATACCGGCAAAGCGGTTGAAGAAGGAATCCTCCGGCCCGAAGACCAGCGAAGGGCGCAGGATGGTCACACGCGGGAAAGCCTCACGCATGTTGCGCTCGCCCAGCCCTTTGGAGCGGGCATAGCTGGAATCGGCTTCGGTATCGGCGCCTAGCGCAGAGATATGGACCAGGGTGGTGACGCCCGCGGCAAAGGCCGCCCGGGCGATGCGGCCCGGCGCGTCGGTATTGATGGATTCAAAACCTTGCTGTCCGTGGCCGAATAAGACGCCAGTGGCATTGACCACAGCGCTGGCTCCGGTCACGGCGCGGACAACATCCTCTTCGTTATTGATATTGCCTTTGACGATCTGGATCTGGCCCACCTGACCGGCCGGCAAGAGGAAATTCGCCAGATTGGGTTTGCGGCAGACCGCCCTGATTCGATAGCCCTCATTGGCCAGCGCGCGGACGGCATGGCGGCCGACAAATCCCGAAGCGCCAAACACGGTTACGAGAGCATTCTGCATGACGCCGCCTCAACTGGTTTAGACTTGTTCTATGCCACGACGTGGCGTCACTCTTCAACCGGCGCGGCGGGGGAAGTCAGCGTTTCGGCTACATAAGCCCGTTCCCCGGTGATGGGTTTGACGTAGACGGTGATGATCCGCCGCGTCTTGGGGTCCATGAAGCGCTCTGTGGTGCGCGACCAGCCCTTGCCTGGGGGCAGGTGGTCCAGGATGTTCTTGTAGGCGTAGCGCTCGTAGATGATGCCGAAGACGAACATCGCCCCCCACACCATGAGCAGGGCGGCGGCGATATAATTGCCCGACCACAGCGCCATCGCGCCAGAGGCGAACATGGCCCCGCCGAGTACCAGAACGATATTACGCAGCATTGTCGGGCTCCAGAACCACCGCCGTACCGTAGGCGACGATTTCGCTCATCATTTGGCCGATTTCCGAGGAATCAAACCGCATCATCACAATGGCATTGGCGCCCATGGCCGCGCCATTGGCAACCAGCCGGTCCACCGCTTGGCGCCGGGCTTCTTCCAAAAGCTGGGTGTATTCATGGATTTCGCCGCCCAAAATGGTGCGCAGGCTGGCAATGATATTGCCGCCCAAGCCACGGGAGCGCACCACCACGCCAAAGACTTGGCCTAGGGTTTGGACCCGGCGATAGCCTGGAACGGTTTCGGTTGTGGTGACGAGCATCGGCCTCTCCCCTTGTGCTGCCTTCGCTGCCAAAGGGCAGGGAGGCAGTGCAGCCCTTAATATAGTGCGGGATTGCGCCCGGCGGGAGCAAATCCGCGGCGGCAAAGCGGTAAATCTAAGCCCTGCTTCAAAAAAACCGCCTCGCCGAGCGCTTGGAGACGATCCTCGCGTTGACTTGCGGCGACAGGCTGAATAAACACGCCTCCCCAACCCGTGCCCAGATGGCGGAATTGGTAGACGCACTAGTTTCAGGTACTAGCGCTGCGAGGCGTGCAGGTTCGAGTCCTGTTCTGGGCACCA
>JARLIR010000261.1 GCA_031291635.1 Rhizomicrobium sp.
ATCACCGCCGGATCAGTGCGCGGGAAATGTTCGGCTTGGCAACGTGGACAACTGCGTTTGTAACCGGCGTCGCCGCTCACCGTCGCCGCCCCACAGCGGGCGCAAAAGCGATGACGGCTATGCCAGTCCAGCATCGCTTTGGCTTGCGAGAGGATGGCCAGATCCTTGCGCCGCAGACTGGGCGCTGCCGCCCGCAGCTCCAGGAATTCGCCATAACTCTTTAGCGCTTCCGGCGCCTCCGCATGGCCCGAAACATCGAGCGCGAAAAGCGGCGTCTCGCCATCCAGCCCCAAAAATACCGACACCGCATCGGCCCCGCCCAAAGCTTCCGCTACGTCGTGCGGTACAACGCTCGCCGAGAGCAGCGGCGTCCCCGTCACCAGCGCATTCAGCCGCCACAGCGGCAAAATACGGGCGACGCGGCGCTGCTCGGCGAGCCAGTCCGTATCACCCCGCTTGTCCGAGCGGCGGTCGAGGGGATTTCCGGTGAAGGGGAGCATGGATCACACTTGTGTTAGCGCGCGCGGCAACGGCTGGCGGGACGGGCCCTGTTTGATAGCATCGCGCGGGCTTTGTGGGGAGCGAACATGCGCTGGATTTTGGCGTTCCTGGTTGTTCTTTGCGCGGCGCGGGCGGAGAGCGACGGTTTTGCCCGGGTCAGCCAAAGTCTGAGCCCGCATGTCCATCTGGTAGCCCGCCCGGTGGCGACCAACGCGCCCTATGAGGGCAATTCCATCGTTATCGAGCAAACCGATGGCTTGGTGGTGGTCGATGCTGGTGGAGCACCGCCCGCAGGCGAGGCGATTGTGCGCCAGATCAAGGCATTCAGCGCCAAGCCGGTGACGTTTCTCATCTACACCCACTACCACGGCGACCACAATTTGGGGGCAGGGGCCTTCCTCAAGGCTTGGCCGCACCTCACCATCGTTTCGACCGCTGCCACCCGCCGCGCCATGACCGGCAAGCCGATGGCTTACATCAAAACTTACGGTCAGGACTACGCAGGCGAAATCGAATACGCCAAGAAACAAGCCGCCGACCCTGCGCTGCCCCATGAGGTACGCCAAGGCTGGCAGCAGCTGGTCGATGTCGGCGCCAGCATCGTCAAAGGCTATGGCGCTCTCACCGCTTATCCCGCCACCCTCACCTTCGATGACAGAATCGAAATTCCCGACGCCCAAATGCCGGTCGAAGTGCGCTTCCTGGGCAAAGCCAATACCGATGGCGACGCGGTGGTATGGCTTCCCGCCGAGCGGGTGCTCTGTTCCGGCGATATTGTCGTCAGTCCCATCCCTTATGCGGCGGCGTCCTACCCCGGTGAGTGGATCGGCGTGCTGCAAAAGCTGAAAGAATTCGATTTTGCCGTGCTGGTGCCCGGCCATGGCGAACCTCAGAGCGACCGGGCCTATCTCGACAAGCTGATCGCCGCCCTGACCACAATTCGCGCCCAAGTCACCCCGCTGGCCCGCCAAGGTCTGAGCCCAGAGGCTATCGTCCAGAAAATCGACACTGAAGCGCTGAAAGCGACATTCACCGGCAACGATCCCTGGTTGCGCACGCTTTTCAGCAGCTTTTTCCTCACCAGCATCGTCAAAAACGCCACCGCCGAAGCTTTGGGCCAGCCGATTGTCCAGGGGACGAGCTGAGGGGCCCGAACGACCTTCGCCAACAGCTTGACGCAGCATCCAGACTCGCAATTTCCCCAGACCCATTCTTTGTCCGGGTTGCCAACTGGCGGCGGCTGGAGCGGGCGCCGGCCTGGCCAGGTCTGGAAGGGCGAATAGCGCCAGCGTATGAGCGCCGTAACGAATTCAACCAACAGCTTGACGCAGCATCCAGACTCGCAATTCTCCCAGACCCGTTCTATATCCGGATTGGGAACCGGCGGTGGACGGAACGCTCGCCAACCCGGTCAGGTCCGGAAGGAAGCAGCCGTAACGAATCCGGTCTGGGTCATAGCCGGTTCCCACCTCATTTCAGGCAGTCATGGACGACACAGAAGCCCCCTCGCTTGGTTTGGGACCGGCGCCAACGGCGGCGGCGAGCGGCGCTGACTACAAGGTCCTGGCGCGCAAATACCGCCCCTCCGATTTTACCGGCTTGATCGGCCAGGAGGCCCTGGTCCGCACCCTCTCCAATGCTTTCGCCACCGGCCGCATCGCCCACGCCTTTATGCTGACCGGCGTGCGCGGCGTGGGCAAAACCACCACCGCCCGCATCATCGCCCGGGCGCTGAACTGCATCGGCACGGACGGCAAGGGCACGTCCCCGACTATTCAGCCTTGTGGCGTTTGCGAACCTTGCCGGGCCATTGCCGAATCCCGTCATGTCGATGTCCAAGAGATGGACGCCGCCTCTCGCACCGGTATCGATGATGTGCGCGAGATCATCGAAGGCGTGCGCTACGCCCCGGCTTCGGCCCGCTACAAAGTCTACATCATCGACGAAGTGCACATGCTATCGAAGCAGGCTTTCAACGGCCTTCTGAAGACGCTGGAAGAGCCGCCGCCGCATGTAAAATTCGTTTTTGCCACCACAGAAATCCGCAAAGTGCCGGTCACGGTGCTGTCGCGATGCCAGCGCTTTGACCTGCGCCGCATCGAAACGCCCGAGCTGGTGGCCCATCTTGCCAATATCGCCGGCCAAGAAAACGTCCGCATCGAGGATGCCGCTTTGGCGCTGGTCGCCCGCGCTGCCGAAGGTTCGGTGCGCGATGCCTTGTCGCTGCTCGATCAAGCCATCGCCCATGGCACCGAAGAGGTCATCACCGCCGACATCGTGCGCGGCATGCTGGGTCTTGCTGATCGTGGCCGCGTCCTTGATCTCTTCGAGACCGTGATGGCGGGCAAAATGCCCGAAGCCTTGGCCAGCCTCAGCGAGCTTTACAATCGCGGCGCCGATCCTTTGGCGATCATGCAAGATTTGCTCGAGACCGTGCATTTCCTTACCCGTGTGAAGGTCGCGCCCGGCGCCGAAGGCTTCTTCGATGGCGCCTCGTCCGAGGCCAAGCGTGCCGCCGAGATGGCGGGCAAGCTCTCCGTGCCCTCGCTCACCCGCGCCTGGACCATGCTGCTGAAAGGCCTCTTCGAGGTCCGCGATGCTGCCCGGCCGGTGCAAGCCCTTGAGATGGCGCTGATTCGCCTTGCTTATGCCGCCAATCTGCCGCCCACCGACAAGCTGGTGCGGGATCTGCAAGACGGCATGACCGTGGCGCGCCCCGGTCCGGCACCGAGTGGTTCCTCTGGTGGACCCCGCATGGCGGTGTCCAATAGCGAGCGCCCGCAAAGCCAAGCCGCGCTGCAGCCGATGGCGCAAGCCGTGGCGGCGCCGGTGTTTCAAAGTCTGGAAGACCTTGCCGCTTACGCCCACGCGCATGGCGCCCCGGTGCTCAAAGTGCATATCGAAAACGACATGCATCTGGTCAGTATCGAGCCCGGCCGTTTGGAGTTTCGTCCCGGTTCACGCGCCCCGCGCACTTTGGCCGCCGATCTTGGCCAGAAACTGAAGGATTGGACCGGCACACGCTGGGCCGTCACCGTGGTCGGCCAAGGCGGTGCGCCGACCCTCTCCGAGCAGAAACTCGCCGCCAAACAAGCCCGGCACGACGCCGTGTTACAGCAGCCTTTGGTGCGCGCCGTGATGGATCGCTTCCCCGGCGCCGAAATCATGGCCGTGCGTGACATGGTGGCGGACGACAGCGCCGCTGCGCCGGATGCGGACGAAGAATAGCCCGTGTCCAGCATCGGCCCCGAAATCGAACGTCTGATCCAGCTCCTGGCCAAGCTGCCGGGGCTGGGGCCGCGCTCGGCGCGCCGGGCGGTGCTGGAGCTGCTCAAAAAACGCGAGGCCTTGATGGAGCCTTTGGCGCTCGCTCTGCAGGACGCCGCCGCCGCGATCAAGACCTGCGAGATTTGCGGCAATCTCGATACTGTCAGCCCTTGCGCCCTGTGCTGCGACAGCCGCCGCGATCCCCACATCCTTTGTGTGGTCGAGGATGTCGCCGATCTCTGGGCCTTGGAGCGCGCCAATGTGTTCCGCGGCCGTTATCATGTGCTGGGTGGCGCCCTGTCGGCACTCGACGGCATCACGCCGGAGCGGCTCAATGTAGCAACGTTGCTATCGCGGGTTAAAGACGGCGTCGAGGAAGTCATCCTCGCCATGAACGCCACCGTGGAGGGCCAGACCACCGCCCATTACCTGCTCGATGCGCTGGCGGACTCCCACGTCAAAACCACTCGCCTCGCCCATGGCGTGCCGGTCGGCGGCGAGCTTGATTACCTCGACGAAGGCACCCTCAGCGCCGCCTTTAAGGCTCGGCGCTCGCTCTAATCCTACGGCTTGGCTTTTTCCGGCACCCGCTTCAGATCGAAATGGGCATGCATCGGCTTATTACCCGGCAGCATGTAGATCAGATCCTCGACATGATGGTCGGCGTCGATCGTGGTGATCGCGATCTGCGCTAAGTGTCCCATGGTGTCGGGGCCGGAAAGCTCCACCATATCGAAGGTGATCGTCTTGCCGTCGGGCGAGGCCGCCGCGACCAGCCGGGGCCGGTTTCCGGCATCGCAGTAATGTAGCAACGTCAGCTTGCCGGCATCGACATAAGCGACCGAGATTTCCGGCGGCCCGCCATAGCTGATCAGATGCGTCACGGCTTGGCCTTGCGAGGCATCGCGCAGAATGAACTGCACCACCTTGCCATTGGCCCAGCCTGGCTGCGGTGGATCAACCGTCGATGGCCCTTCCCAGGTGCCAGCCAGACTCTTCAACACGGCGAAGGTCTTGGGCGTGTCGAGGGCTTGGGCGCAGGCCGTGCCGGACATCAGAATGAAAAGCAGGATAAAGCGCAAAGTTTTCATGTCTTCAGCTCCCGAAGACGGCATCAGGCGGACTGATGCGAACGATGGGTGTGAGGACTTTAATGCATATACCCACAGTTGTCGTGTGGATTTGTGGGGCGCCTCGGTCTACTCGTCTTCTTCCGGCGCCACCAACCCCAAAATCTCCTGGGCTTCGACTTGCGGCATCGCCTCCACATCGCGCAGCTTGCGGTTCATCACATTGGTGCGGGTGCCAAGCTGGTCGATGGTATTGGCCGCAGCGCCGAGCTGATTGCGCAGCTTTTCCACCACCTTGCCGTGATTGGAAAACTCGGTGCGTACGGCCGACAGCAGCTTCCACACTTCGCCGGAGCGTTGCTGCAAAGCCAGCGAGCGAAAACCCATCTGAAAGGCGCTGAGCAAGGATGACAGTGTGGTCGGCCCGGCAATCGTCACCCGGTATTCGGTCTGAATATGTTCCAGCAGCCCTGGCCGGCGCAGCATTTCGGCAAATAGCCCTTCGGTGGGCAGGAACAGGATCGCTGTTTCGGTGGTCACTGGCGGGTTGATGTATTTGTCGTGGATGGTCTTGGCACAGGCCTTCACGCGCAGTTCCAGCGCCAAAGCTGCTGCCGCCACCGCTTCGACATCGGCGCGTTCCGAGGCTTCCACCAGACGGATATAATCTTCCTGGGGAAATTTGGCGTCGATCGGCATCAGCACATCGGCTTCGTCGTCGCGGCCGGGCAGGCGAATGGCGAATTCGACCCGTTCGGCACTGCCCTGTTTGATCTGCACATTGGCGCTGTATTGGCTGGGCGAGAGGAATTGCTCCAGCAACATGCCAAGCTGCACTTCACCCAAAATGCCGCGCGTCTTCACATTGCTCAGCACCTTTTTCAGATCGCCGACGCCCACCGCCAAGGTCTGCATATCGCCGAGGCCTTTGTGCACGCGTTCCAGCTGCTCGCTCACGGTCCTAAAGGAATCGCCGAGGCGTTTTTCCAGTTCGGTTTGCAGCTTTTCATCCACGGTCTGGCGCATCTCGTCGAGCTTGGCCGAGTTCTCCACGCGCAGCGCATCAAGGCGGCTCTCCACCGTCTGGCGCAGCGTCTCTTGCGCCAAGGCTTGGCGATCGGTGAGGGCCTCCAACGCGCCGAGCAGCTTGTCCAAGCGCTCTTTCTGATGCTCGCCGATACTGGTCAGGGTGCCGGTCAAAATTTCGCGGGTTTCTTTAAAGCTCGCGGTCAAGGCTTCGCGGGTTTCGCGGGCGGAGGCGGCGAGGCGCACATCGGTGGCATCCAGCTTGGCTTCAATCGTCGCGCGCAAGGCATCGCGGCCCAAGGCGCCATCTTCGGCCAGCTTACGCATGTCGGCATCCAGCTTCTGACCCATGGCCGCCACGGGCGCGCGTAGGCTTTCGACACCCGCGTCCAGGCGCTTTTCCAGTGAGTCCTGAAAGCCGCGGAGGACGTCGGTGAGCTCTTGGCGCAGGCCGCGGGCTTGCTCTTCGGCGTGGGCCCGGCTGCGGTCGGCTTCGCTTCTCACGGTATCGCTGACGCCGCTCTCGCCGCGCACCCGGCCAAGGCGCAGCAGCACGATTAGGATGGCGGCCGTGGCCAGAACCCCGAAGCCGAGGCTAAGAAGCTGAAAAACCAACATATCCATGAGGCGAATCTTCCTGTGTTGCGGCCATCTTAAGCCAATCGACGGAGCGAAACTTGACCCGCCGCAGCCGCGCCCCTATCTGACAGCTATGGCCAAACGACCCATCCTCACCGCTCCCGATCCCCGCCTCAAAGAGGTGGCCAAAGAGGTCACCAAAGTTGACGGCGACATCCGCCGCCTCGCGGACGACATGCTGGAAACCATGTACGCCGCCGAAGGCATCGGCCTGGCGGCCACCCAGCTCGGCGTGGCTTTGCGCGTCGTGGTGATCGATGTGGCGCAAAAGGAAGACCGCTTCGAGCCGATGGTCTTCATCAATCCCGAGATTGTCTGGGCCTCGGACGAAAAGGCGCTATTCCAGGAAGGCTGCCTCTCGGTGCCGGAGATATGGGACGATGTGGAACGCCCTATCGCCATCACCTGCGACTACCTCGACCGTGACGGCAAAGCGCAAACCGTGAAGGCCGAGGGCTTGCTCGCCGATTGCTTGCAGCACGAGATCGATCATCTCAACGGCACGCTCTTCATCGACCACCTCTCGCGCCTCAAGCGCGCCATGGCGATCAAGAAGCTGATCAAAGCCAAGAAGCGGGAAAACGCGTAACTTTCTGCCCCCGCTTGCGGGGGAAGTGCCCCGAAGGGGCGAAGGGGGCTCGCCATGCGCATCGCATTCATGGGCACGCCGGATTTCGCAGTGCCGCTTCTCGCCGAATTGATCGCGGCTGGTCACGATATCGCCGCGGTCTATTCCCAACCGGCGCGCCCCAAAGGCCGCGGTCTGACCGAAGAGCCGACCCCGGTCGCCAAGCTGGCGCTCGCCCATGGTCTCACGGTCCGCACCCCGGTCTCCTTGCGCAACGCCGAGGCGCAAGCCGATTTCGCGGCCCTGAAGCTCGACATCGCGGTGGTCGCCGCTTATGGCCTCATCCTGCCCAAAGCCATTTTGGATGCCACGCGTCTGGGCTGCTGGAATCTGCATGGCTCGCTCTTGCCGCGCTGGCGGGGCGCTGCCCCGGTGCAGCGCGCCATCATGGCGGGCGATGAGCAAACCGGCGTCATGGTCATGCGCATGGAAGAGGGGCTGGACACCGGCCCCGTGCTGATGACCGAAGCCACACCCATTGCCCGCAAGACCGCGGGCGATCTCACCGACGAACTGGCTGCGACCGGCGCCAAGCTGATGGCCCGCGCGCTGGTGGCGCTGGAAGCGGGTGGCATCGCAGCCATGCCGCAAGCCGCAGAGGGCGTCACTTACGCCAAGAAAATCCTCAAAGACGAAGCCCGCATCGATTGGGCAAAAAGCGCACGCGATGTGGATTGCCATATCCGGGGCCTGTCGCCTTGGCCCGGCGCTTGGAGCGAAGCCGCTGGCGAACGCCTCAAAATCCTTTACGCCGAGCCGGTCGCGGGCAACGGCGCCCCTGGCGAAGTCCTCGACAATGAACTCACCATCGCCTGTGGCAGCGGTGCGCTGCGTTTGTTGCGCGTGCAACGCCCCGGCAAGTCGGCCATGAACTCCGCCGATCTGTTGCGTGGCTGGTCGCTGGCGCCTGGAACGAAGCTCATCTGATGCCGCGCTATCGCCTCACCGTGGAATATGATGGCGGACCCTTTGTCGGTTGGCAGCGCCAAGACAACGGTCCTTCCATTCAAGGCGCGCTCGAAGCCGCTATCACGCAGTTTTCCGGCGAGACTGTCACAGTGGTTGGGGCTGGGCGCACCGATACCGGCGTGCATGCGCTGGGGCAGGTCGCGCATTTCGACTTGGTCAAAGTGTTTCAGCCCGACAAGGTGCGCGACGCGCTGAACCACTTTTTGCGGCCCGCGCCGATTGCGGTACTTGATGCCGCCGAAGCGCCGCCGGATTTTCACGCCCGCTTCTCCGCCAAAGGGCGGCACTACCTCTTTCGCATCATCGTCCGCCGCGCCCCGCTGGTATTGGATCGTGGTCATGCTTGGCATGTGATCAAGGAACTCGACGTCGATGCCATGCACGCCGCCGCCCAGGAACTTGTCGGCACGCACGATTTCAC
>JARLIR010000262.1 GCA_031291635.1 Rhizomicrobium sp.
GACGGCGCGCCTATGGGTGTTGCAGGACACAATCAGGAAACGATCGAAGCACTTTCCTTCGATGTGCAGTCGATTCAGGATCGCTATAATGGTAACCACCGCTAGTTAGTGTTCGTCTGACGAAGGGTTGCCATGAGCGTTCGAAGCTACCGCGATATTCATCGGCGTAAGAGCCGTCAAATCCACGTTGGTTCTGTGGCTATTGGTGGCGATGCCCCAATCAGCGTGCAGACCATGACCAATACAGTCACCTCTGACGCCAGGGCGACGATCAATCAGATCCGCCAAATCGAAGAGGCGGGCGCCGATATCGTGCGCGTCTCCTGCCCCGATGAAGAATCGACGGCGGCGCTGAAGGCGATCTGCAAAGCCGCCACCATCCCAATCGTGGCCGACATCCACTTTCACTACAAACGCGCCATCGAAGCGGCGGAAGCGGGCGCGGCCTGTTTGCGCATCAACCCGGGTAATATCGGCTCGGAAGCGCGGGTGAAGGAAGTCGTGCAGGCCGCCAAGGATCATGGCTGCGCCATCCGCATTGGCGTCAATGCCGGGTCGCTGGAAAAAGAGCTCTTAGAAAAATACGGCGAGCCTTGTCCCGAAGCGATGGTCGAAAGCGCGCTGAGCCACGCCAAGATTCTCGACGACAACGATTTCCGCGAATACAAAATCTCGGTGAAGGCGTCGGACGTCTTCCTCGCCGTGGCCGCTTATACGGCGCTGGCCGAAGCCATCGATTGCCCGCTGCATTTGGGCATCACCGAAGCGGGTGGGCTGATTTCCGGCACCGTCAAATCCTCCATCGGCATGGGTATGCTGCTGTGGAGCGGCGTCGGCGATACCATCCGCGTCTCGCTCTCCGCCGATCCGGTGGAAGAAGTACGCGTCGGCTTTGACATTCTGAAAGGCCTCAGTTTGCGGGCCCGCGGCGTCAACATCATTTCCTGCCCGTCCTGCGCTCGCCAAGGCTTTGACGTCATCAACACCGTCAAGACGCTGGAAGATCGCCTGAAGCACATCACCACGCCGATGTCTCTCTCGATCATCGGTTGCGTCGTGAACGGTCCCGGCGAAGCGCGCGAGACCGACATCGGCTTTACGGGCGGCGGCGCTGGCAAAGGCCATGGCCAGATCTATCTCAATGGCGAGCCGGTCTACCGCGTTGAAAATCCCGATCTGATCGAGCATATCGTCGGTCTTTGCGAGAAGAAGGCGACGGAAATCGAAGCCGCACGCGAAGAAGTGGCCGCACAATGACAGCAAGACGGGCAAGCGGATTGTAGCGAGCGGGGCTTGTCTCCGCATTCGCTTGTCCTTTTGCCCGTCTGAAGAGTTGCTGCCATGATTCCTACCGCCAAACTCGAACGCCTGCTGGAACGTTTTCAAGCCGTGGAGGCGGAGCTGTCTTCCGGCTTGTCCGGGCCGGCCTTCGTCAAGCTCTCCAAAGAGCATTCCGATCTGGCGCCGGTGGTCGAAGCCGCACAGGCCTATCGCAACGCCGAAAAGCAGTTGGAAGAGACCGAGGCGCTGTTCGCTGATCCTTCCACGGATGGCGAGATGCGCGATATGGCCGAGCAAGAGCGCGCCGACATCAAAGCCAACCTGGAAAAGCTGGAACGCGAACTCAAGCTGCAGCTTATACCCAAAGACGCCACCGATAATTCCTCGGCCATCGTCGAAATCCGGGCCGGAACTGGTGGCGACGAAGCCGCGCTGTTCGCCGGCGATTTGCTCGGCATGTATACCCGCTATTGCCAGCTCCAAGGTTGGAAGGTGGACATCATGAGCCTGTCCGAGAGCGATCTCGGCGGCATCAAAGAAGCCATTCTGGATGTGCAAGGGCAGGGCGTTTTCGCCAAGCTGAAATTCGAAAGCGGCGGTCATCGCGTGCAACGCGTGCCGGTGACCGAGGCGGGCGGGCGCATTCACACCTCGGCGGCGACGGTGGCGGTGTTGCCGGAACCGGAAGACGTTGACGTCGTCATCAACGACAAAGATCTGCGCATTGACGTCTATCGCGCCCAGGGCGCGGGCGGCCAGCACGTCAACAAGACCGAAAGCGCGGTGCGCATCACCCATCTGCCGACCGGCATCGCCATCGCCCAGCAGACGGAAAAATCGCAGCACAAGAACAAAGCCCAAGCGATGAAGATGCTGAAGGCCAAGCTGTTCGAGATGGAACGCGAGCGGGTGGATTCGGCGCGCGCCTCTGAACGCAAGACGCTGGTGGGTTCGGGCGACCGTTCGGAGCGCATCCGCACCTATAATTTTCCGCAAGGCCGCGTCACCGATCACCGCATCAACCTGACGCTTTACAAGCTCGACCGTATTATTGCTGGCGATGACCTTGGCGATATCGTCGATGCGCTGATTACCGAAGATCAGGCCGGACGGCTGGCCGAATTGGAATCGGATAACAATTGAGCGACCTGCTGCGCGAGGCCACGGCACGGCTGGCAGCAGCTGGCGTCGACAATCCGCGTCTCGACGCCCGCGTGTTGTGGGAAGCGGTTGGCGGCGATGCCGAGCGCTTCGAATCCTTTATCGCCCGCCGCGCCGCCCGCGAACCTGTCGCTTACATCACGGGCTGGAAGGAATTTTGGAGTCTGTCCTTTGCCGTCGCGCCCGGCATTTTGATTCCGCGGCCTGACACCGAAACCATCATCGATGCTGTGCTGGCGGATTACCCAGACCGCTCGGCGCCGCTCAACATTCTCGATCTCGGCACCGGCTCCGGCTGCATCCTGGCGGCCTTACTCAGCGAGTACCCGAACGCGCACGGGCTCGGGATTGATTCGTCTGAAATCGCCCAAAATGTTGCCGCGGGCAATCTGGAACGCCTTGGTTTGGGGGCGCGGGGCGCGGTCCGGGCAGGCAACTGGGCCGAGAAGCTCGACACGGCCTTCGACATCGTGGTCTCCAATCCGCCCTATATCCCGACCGCTGACATCGCAGATTTGGAGCCGGATGTGCGCGATTTCGAGCCTTCCGCAGCGCTCGACGGCGGCCCGGATGGGCTTGATGCCGTACGGATTTTGGCGCCAGAGCTGAAAAAGCTGGGCGGCGTGGGCTATATCGAGATCGGCGTCGGGCAAGACGAAGCTGCCGCCGCGATCTTTACCAAGGCGGGGCTTGCGGTGTTGCGGGTTGCTCGCGATCTAGGCGGGGTTCCACGGATAGTGATTGTCCGTGCGAAAAAAGAGTTGGAATAGGCGGGCCAAACCGTTACGTTCCGGCACTTGGGAGAGGCGCCTGCCTGTGATCGGAACGGTCGCGGCGGAGTGGCGCGTTGGACGCGTCCAGCCTCACACATTGCGAAAGATGATTATTCACATGCTTGTATGCACAGCGGCCTGCGCGCGCGCAGCAAATGCCTAGCTTCAAAACCCAAGGGGACAACGTGAAACGCTCACGGAGAGGCGGTCGTCGGCCGCAGAATGGTCATAACGGTCACAACGGTGGCAGTGGTGGCGGCGGCGGCGGGGGAGGCGGCGGAGGCGGTGGGTTCAACCCCAATCGCTCGTATGATTCGAGCGGCCCGGAAGTCAAAATTCGCGGCACGGCTTCGCACATCTATGAAAAGTATCTGCAGCTTGCCCGTGATGCCAATTCCTCTGGCGATCGCGTGATGGCCGAGAATTATCTGCAGCACGCTGAGCACTACTACCGCATCATGGCGGCGGCTCAGGCGCAGCAGGCGCAATGGCAAGCCCAACAGGCCGCCAAGAATCCGAACGGAAATGGCGAACAGCCAGCGGTCGTTCAGCAGCCTGTCACCAGCACACCGTCCTTTTCCCTGACGGAAAATCAGGATGACGGTGATGACGGCGAGGATGACGAGTCGGAAACAGCAGAATAACGCTGCTTTCGGTCCCGGCAGCCCTTGTGGTTGCCGCAATCGCTTCCCACATATCTGCCAGGCACGGCGCTCGGAAGAGGCCGTGCCTTAACCACGGACTCGTCCTAGGCTGCCACAGAGGTGGGGCCCCGGGGCTTGGGCTTGAGAGGCAGAGATGGATATCGAGAAATTTACCGAACGGGCGCGCGGGTTTATTCAATCCGCGCAAGGCCTAGCCGTCCGTTCCAACCACCAATTCTTCACCCCCGACCATTTGTTGAAAGTCCTCATCGATGATGAAGAGGGCCTAGCGGCGCGTTTGATCACTGCCGCTGGCGGGCGCCCCGAACAGGTGCGCGAAGCCGTGGCGCGGTCGCTGACCAAGATGCCGCGCGTGGATGGCTCCGGCGCCGGGCAGGTTTATCTCAACCAAGAGACCGCGCGGATTTTGGAAGCGGCACAAGAGGTCGCGACCAAAGCCGGCGACAGTTTCGTCACCGCCGAATATCTGCTGCTGGCGCTGGCCATGTCAGCGGGTGAGGCTGGAAAGATTTTGAAAGACGCCGGTGTGGCGCCGCAAGGCTTGAACAAAGCCATTGCCGATCTGCGCAAAGGCCGTACCGCCGATAGCGCCACCGCCGAAAACGCGTATGACGCGCTGAAGAAATATGCCCGTGATCTGACCGAGCTGGCCCGTAGCGGCAAGCTGGATCCGGTGATCGGCCGCGACGAAGAAATCCGCCGTACCATTCAAGTGCTGTCGCGCCGGACCAAGAACAATCCGGTGCTGATCGGCGAGCCGGGCGTCGGTAAAACGGCGATTGCCGAAGGCTTGGCGCTGCGCATCGTCAATGGCGATGTGCCCGAAAGCCTGCGCGACAAACGTTTGATGGCCCTCGACATGGGCTCGCTGATCGCAGGCGCCAAATTCCGTGGTGAATTTGAAGAACGGCTGAAGGCGGTTCTGCAGGAAATCACCGCCGCTGAAGGCAAGGTCATCCTCTTCATCGACGAGATGCACACTTTGGTCGGCGCGGGCGCCGGTGAAGGCGCGATGGATGCTTCCAATTTGCTGAAACCCTCGCTGGCACGCGGCGAGCTGCATTGCGTCGGTGCCACCACGCTGAATGAGTATCGCAAATATATCGAGAAAGACGCGGCCCTGGCGCGGCGCTTTCAGCCGGTCTTCGTCAGCGAGCCGACGGTGGAAGACACCATTTCCATTTTGCGCGGCTTGAAAGAGAAATACGAAGTCCATCACGGCGTGCGCATCACCGATTCTGCCATCGTGGCGGCGGCGCAGCTTTCCAATCGCTACATCACCGACCGCTTCCTGCCCGACAAAGCCATCGATTTGATGGATGAAGCCGCCAGCCGTTTGCGCATGCAGGTGGATTCAAAGCCCGAAGCCTTGGACGAACTCGACCGCCGTGTGGTGCAGCTCAAGATCGAACGCGAAGCCCTGCGCAAGGAAACCGACAAAGCTTCCAAGGATCGTCTGGAAGCGCTGGAAAAAGACCTCGCCAATCTGGAAGAAGATTCCGCCGAGCTGACCGCCAAATGGAAAGCGGAAAAGCAATCGGTGCAGGACGTCCAAAGCCTGAAGGAAAAGCTCGACAAGGCGCGGGCCGAAATCGACATCGCCCAGCGCCGCGGTGAATATGCCCGTGCGGGCGAATTGCAGTACGGCGTCATTCCGGGGCTGGAAAAACAGCTGCGGGACAATGATGAGCGCCGCCAAGGCGCCATGGTCAACGAGGCGGTGCTGCCCGAGCATATCGCCCAAATCGTCTCGCGCTGGACCGGCATTCCGGTCGACAAGATGCTGGAAGGCGAGCGCGACAAGCTGCTGAAAATGGAAGAAGCGCTGGAGACGCGCGTCGTCGGCCAGAACCAGGCCGTGCATGCCATCGCCAACGCCGTGCGCCGGGCCAGGGCGGGCTTGCAGGATCCCAACCGCCCGATTGGCTCCTTCTTGTTCCTAGGCCCCACGGGCGTCGGCAAGACCGAGCTGACCAAAGCCTTGGCCTCCTTCCTGTTCGACGATGACAGCGCCATGGTGCGCATCGATATGAGCGAGTTCATGGAGAAGCATTCCGTGGCCCGCTTGATCGGCGCCCCTCCAGGCTATGTCGGCTATGAAGAAGGCGGCGTGCTGACGGAAGCGGTGCGGCGGCGGCCTTATCAGGTGCTGTTGTTCGACGAAGTCGAGAAAGCCCATCCCGATGTCTTCAACGTGCTGCTGCAAGTGCTGGACGATGGCCGCCTGACCGATGGCCAGGGCCGCACGGTGGATTTCAAGAACACCGTGATCATCCTGACTTCAAACCTCGGTACCGAGTTGCTCTCCGGCGAAGAAACCCGCGAGGCGCGGCTGGCAGTGATGGATGCGGTGCGGGCCCATTTCCGCCCCGAATTCCTCAACCGCTTGGATGAGATCATTCTCTTCCATCGCTTGACGCGGCTGAACATGGACAAGATCGTCGATATTCAGATTCTGCGCCTGCACAAGCTGCTGGCGGACCGCAAGATCGAAATCACGCTCGATGCCAAGGCGCGCGAGTGGCTGGCCAATGCGGGCTACGATCCGGTCTATGGCGCACGGCCGCTGAAGCGCGTGATCCAACGCCGCCTGCAAGATCCGCTGGCGCATCTGCTGCTGGAAGGAAAGATCGGCGACGGCTCGACCGTGCAAGTCAGCACCGGCCATTCGGGACTGAGCTTGAACGGCGAGGAATTCCCCACGCCAGACGATCTGGCCTTCGAAGACGCGCCGAGCAGGGCGTTGAACTAAGCCACTCCCTCGCCCCCCACTTCTGGGGGGCGAGGGGATTGTCTTCACACCAGCGGCATGACCTTTTTGCCTGCGGTGCTGTTGATCACCATCGCGAAGCTGCCGTACATCGCCAGGGAGCCGCAGACGAGGCCGACCCAGCCACCGATCTTCGAGATGTCTGGACGCGCCAGCAGGCCGCCGCCGCCGAGCAGGAAGAAGGTCGCCCACAAGGTGAGGAAGACCAGGAACAGCAGCGGTGACAGCCGGAAGGTGCCGATCCACATATAGAGCGTGAAAACACCCCAGAGGATGAGCGCCACGGGCACCGTGGGGCCCGCCTTGGACAGATCGATCACACCGGTGTGGCCGAAGAGCAAAAGCAGCGCGAACCACCACCAAAAGGCGCCGTAAGCGATGAAGGCGGTGGTGCCGAAAGTATTGCCGAGCTTGAATTCCATCAGCCCAGCCAAAATCTGCGCCGTGCCGCCAAAGGCAATGGCGAGTGGAATTACCACCGGCTCACCGCCCGCAGGCAGCACGCCTGCATTGATCAAACTCAAGAGGACGGTCGTCAGGCCGAAGCAGACGAGGCCCAGGGCCGCAGGATTGGTCTGCGCCGCCGCAGTTGGATTAGCCATGATGTTTCTCCCCATGCCGGTCATTGCGCCGGCTGGGGGAACAGTGGTGGATTCTGCGAAATTTTCCTATCGGAAAAAGAGGCTATTTCGACGTTGACCTAAGGTTAGCCGCGACCGTGGCATCCGCCACCTTGGTCTCCAGCTTGGTCGAGGCCAGTTTATCGTCGATCCGCAGCCGCTCGCTTTGGAAGGCCCGCATTTCCTTGCCGGCCAGCTTACGGCCTTGGGCCATTTTCACCGACAGCGGATTGACCTGCACATTGTTGACATGGATTTCGTAATGCAGATGCGGGCCGGTGGTCATGCCGGTATTGCCGCTATAAGCGATAATCTGGGCCTGGCCGACGCGGGAGCCGACATGCAGTCCGGGCCCAAAGCGCGAGAGATGGCCATAAGCCGTAGAATAACCATTGCCGTGGTTGAGCAGCACGAAACGGCCATAGCCGCTTTCCCAGCCCATGAAGGCAATCGTACCGGCACCAGCGGCCATCACCGGCGTGCCGATGGGGACGCCGAAATCGACGCCCTTATGCATGCGTGAATAGCCCAGCACGGGATGGAAGCGCATACCAAAGCCGGAGGTGATGCGGGCGCCATCGACCGGCGTCTTCATCAACATGCCTTTGGCGCTTTCGCCCGTGGAATCGAAATATTCGGGCGGCGTGTTGGGATCGGACTGATAGCGATAGAGAACGATCTGTTTGCCGCCAAGCCGCATCACAGCATAGGAGATGGCGCCCTGTTTGGCGGGCTGACCTTCTGGCGTGTAATAGTAGTTGTAGAACACCTCGAAGGAATCGCCGGGGTGCAGGTCGCGCTGAAAGTCGACCTTGTAGGAATACATCTTGATCATCTCGGCCACGACATCGGTCGGAATACCGGCGCGCATAGCGGAGAGATAGAGGCTGCCGTCGATGCTGGCGCCAGCGCGATGTTCACGCGCCACAAGCTTTTTGACGGTGTCATTGGCGCTATAGCTGCCATCGGCGGCGCGCGTGACAACGACGTCGTGTTCGATGCTGGGTGAAAAGCGGATCGTCAGCAGGCGGGCAATCGGCTCGCCCTGTACGGCTTTGGCTTTCGTCAGATCGCCATCGTCTTCATCCGCAGTCGGATTATTGCCAGCGACGACATCGGGATGGGTGTTGTAGGTGATGTCGAAGGCCTGGCCAGCACGCAAGCTGCGCGGGCTCACGACTTTCGACAAGGCTGCGATGGCGGCGTTCGCATCATCGGCAGCGATGCCGGCATTTTCCAAAGCGCCCGCCAAGGTGTCACCACTATCGAGCGTGACGGTGTGGGTCTCGATGGTAGAGCGCGGAGCGGGCGCCGCTGTTGAGGCGTGATCTTGGGTGGCCGGTTGCGGCGCGGTGAGGGCGGCTGGTGCCGTGCTGCCAAAGAGCGCGCTCGAACTGGATTGCGTCAGTTGTTGAAAGAGGCGGTAGGGAAGAAAGCCGCGGCTGGCATTTTCCACCGATCCCGCCGTCACCGGCGGCATGGTGCTCACAGCGAGCCAAGCGACAGAGCCGACGATCAATGCAGAGACAGTGGTAGAGACGATAGCCCAGCGACTGTCAGCATTCAGGACCAGCGCGCCAGCAGAGGGATTCCACTCAGACTCGAATGGCGCCGTTTCGTTGCGACGATTCACGATGCTTCCTTCTTCAGGATAGTCCCCTCACGGTCCGCAATTGCGGAGCGCATGCATATAGCCTCACTGCATGCTCGCGCGTCAACTCTTACTCAAGCATTAACAATGCGATGCTTCGACCCTGCTAATGATATGCACCGCTGCTGATCGCATGTGTCTCTTCATTGCTGTGATTGCTGCAACAATGACTCCCAAATAACACAGGGCGCGCGCACCTTTTCTGATGCACGCGCCGCTGTCTGTAATCGTTTTAATGTCAGAGTCTGACGAGCAGGGATTCCGCGATTTTGCCGTGCATCCAACCAACGGCCCGCGCCATGTGCAGCACCACGAAGAAGAGCAGAATACCAGCAATAGCCAGCAAAATAAGGCCCGGCGCGGTGTGGAAGAGGTGATCAAGCCACGGCACATCGCCAATCTGCACGTGGCTTTCGTTGGTCACCAGCGAATAGATCGAGCCACCGGTGATGCCAAGCGAAACAGCCAAACCAACGATGCTGAGCGTGAAGTAGATAACACCCAGTGGCAACATCAGCAGCAGATAGGCCATCGAGGTCCAGGTTCTAACATCGCTCAGCGCTTCTTTGATCTGCGTCCAGATTTTTTCATCCGGCGGAGTCGTGGGCGGCAAGCGCCGTGGCATACGCACGCCGAGCAAGCCTTCCACGATGCGGCCTTCGACATGGCTGAGCATGCGGATCGAAGCGATGAACAGCAGTGCGATGAAGATGCCAAAAATCAGAATTGATGTAGACAGCGATATGGAAAGTCCAGCGACGGCCCAAGTGAAATAGAAGATGCCGGTGATCAAGGACAACAACATATAGAGCAAGGCACCGTAGGTGCGGGGGTCTGAAACCACACCGAAAAAGCCGCCATTGTGACTGCCTATGTTTTCCGGCTGTTTGGGGAAGGGTGTCGAAATAGCGGCTTCCATATCGCGATACTCCTCAGCGATTTCTTGCGGCGAGCCGTAGGTTTCGATGACTTGGGCCATCACCTCGGCTTCGTCCAAATCTGGGTTCTGGGCGATTTCCATATTGAGATGCTCTTCGCAGTCGGCGAGGGCATCCGAGATCAAACCTTTGGGCGCGCCCTTAAGGGCTTTGCGCAATTCCGCGAGATAACCGCGGACGGAATCAGGCACCGGCACGATATTCATTGCCCATCTCCCCAGGCGTGATGCCAGCCTTCAGCGCGTCGTCTACGAATTCGCGCATATCGCGCCAGGCGAACTGCCACTCAGCCAGGGCTTTGCGACCTTCATCCGTGATGTTGTAGTAGCGCCGGGGCGGGCCGAAGGCCGAAGCCTCCACGCGGCTGTCCAGGAGCCCTGTCACATTTAACGAGCGCAGCACGGGGTAGATCGCCCCCTGCTTGAAGATCAGTCCGCCTTCGCCCTCCGCCTTTACAGCTTTGGCGATTTCGTATCCGTACATTTCCCGTCCAGCGCGTGCGAGCACGGCCAGCAAGACCAAAGATGATAGTCCGGCCATAAGTTCCTTTCGGAATTTCCGCGTGTATTGCGTTTCGTCGGTCACTTAAACACCCGCGTTCTTTCCGCCCTCTCGGCTATTACGAACTTATATCTAGCACTAACTCCACAGTATGCAAGTCCATACTAGTGGGGACTTCAAACTATTTTTGACTCCACACCCGTAGTGGTTAACAAATCTTTAGGCTTCGCGCCAGAGGCGCCCCGGTAAGTCTTTGGCAGGGTTAATCGATCCTTCACTTCGCCCGCTCTAGCGTAAAGGCCGAACCCGGGCCGGAGATCTCCATGTGTGGCATTGCCGTAGCTGTCGATTGGCCTGAGGCGAGTGGCGTTGTCGCCCGGCTGATGGCGGGAATCGTCCGGCGCGGGGATGTTGATGATCCGATTGGCTCGCCAGCCCCGAACACCGCCATGGGTACAAGGCGCCTGCGCATCGTCGATCGCGACCATGCCATGCAGCCGCAAATCTCCTTCGACGGCCAGCTTTGGCTCTCCTTCAACGGTGAAATCTACAATTACGAAGAGCTGCGCGCCGAGCTGATCGGCATGGGCGTGCCCTTCAAGACCGAATCCGACACCGAAGTTTTGGTCAACGCTTTGCGCGTCTGGGGGCCCAAAGCCTTAGCGCGGATTTCGGGCATGTATGCTTTCGTCGCCTATGAACCGGGAACGGGGCAATTTCTGGCGGCGCGCGATCCCTTTGGCATCAAGCCGCTCTATGTCATCCAAAACGGCAAAGGTTTTCTCTTCTGTTCCGAGATGCGCCCGCTGTTGAGCACGGTGGAAGCGGGCGATGTGCTGGTGCTGCCGCCCGGCCATCTGCTCACGCGCAATATCTGCACCCGTTTCGACACGTTGCTGACGGCGCCGTCGCAGCCTTTCGAAGCCGCGGATCGCGATACGCTCGACCGCTTGATGGCGGACGCCGTGGAATCGCATCTGCCGACCGATCTACCCTTTGCCGTGATGTTTTCGGGCGGCATCGATTCCACCCTGGTGGCGCATTATGCCCGCCAAGTGCAAAGCAATGTGCCCGGCTATTTCGTCGGCGGCCCGGATAGCACCGATTACCCCTTCGCCATGGCTTATGCCGAAACCACCGGCTTCAATCTGAAAGTGATCCCCTTCGATCCGCAGAGCGATGACGTGTTCAACGCCCTCAGCGAAGCGGTGGTGGCGTGCGAATCCTTCGAGCCTTCCCTGGTGCGCGGCGCAGTGTGTTCGATGAAGCTATCGGAAGCCATTCACAAGGACGGCTTCAAGGTGGCGATTTGTGGCGAAGGTGCCGACGAACTCTTCTGTGGCTACACCCCGCTGGAAAAAGCCTTCAGCCTCGACGCCGGTTACGGTCGAGCCTTGCGCGAAGAAATTTTGGGGCTGATGAACCGCGTCAGCCTGCAGCGCGTCGACCGCTGCTCAATGCATCATGCCATCGAGACGCGCGTTCCCTTCCTCGACCCGTCGCTGGCCAATTACGCCCGCGGGCTGGAAGCCAATGATCTGGTGCGGCCGACGGCCAATGGCATGGTGGGCAAAGCTGCCTTGCGCGATCTTTTCGATCTTTATCCGCAGGATCTGCCGCGCATCATCCGCGACCGCAGCAAAATCCTCTTCAGCGAAGGCGCCGGGCTTAAGACCAAGTCCGATGAATTTGCCTGGGACGACCGTTTCGAAGACGCCATCTCCGATTTGGATTTCGTCGACGGGCTGAAGCAATATGCGGGCTTCAATATCCACTCCAAGGAAGAGCTGTTTTACTTGCGGCTGCTGGGTCAGAAGATGGATGTCTTCCGCGTTCCCCAGCTGCGCTCCCGCCCCGCCATCACGGTGCGCCCGCCCGCGGCAGCCCAAACAGCCTGAGCGGTTTCGTCTGATCCGGTGTCGTGCTAGGAATGCGGCCTTCCATCCGGGTCGCTCGCATGAACCTCGACGCTTATTTGAAGCGCATCGCTTATGACGGTCCGCTGCGCCCGGATTTTGCGACTCTGAAAGCGCTGCACCGGGCCCATTTGCGCGCCATCCCCTATGAAAATCTGGATGTGCAATTCGGCCGGAGGGTGACGCCCGATCCCGCTGCCGCCTTTGAAAAGATCGTCACCCGCAAACGCGGCGGCTGGTGTTACGAGATGAACGGGCTGTTCGGCCTGGTGCTGCAAGAACTCGGCTTCAAGGTAACGCGTAGCGCCGGCGCCGTATTGCGCAACGAACGCGGCGACGAGGCCATCGGCAATCATCTGGTGCTGAAAGTGGAGCTGGAGGAGGGCGTGGTGTTGGCCGATGTCGGCTTTGGCGATGGACCGATTGACCCTATCGCCGTCGCGCCCGGCCCCTTTGTTTCGCACGGCTTTGCTTTTGGCCTGACGCAAGAAAACGGTTGGTGGCGCCTCAACAATCACCGTGGCGGCGGGGCGGCATCGTTCGATTTCAATCTGGCACCGGCCAATGAAGCGCTGCTCTCTACGCGTTGCTGGGAACTACAAACCGCAGAAGACTCGCCCTTCGTACTGAACGCGGTGTTGCAGCGCCATATTGCCGAGGGCATGTGGCAGATGCGCGGGCGCGTCTTGCGCAAGACGACGCCCACCAACCAATCCGATTACTTGATCGCGACGGCGCGCGAATACACCGGCGTGCTGGCCGAGGCCTTCGACCTCCACCTACCGGAGGCCGCCGACCTCTGGCCTCAAATCTGCGTCCGGCATGACCAGATCGATGCGGAAAACGAACGGGCGCAATCTGCCGGGTGATTAATCAGCCCGCGGTCCAGCCGCCATCGACGACCAGCGAACTGCCTGTCATCAGCGTGGAGGCGTCCGACGCCAGCAAAAGCAGAGCACCGCTCAACTCATCCATGCGGCCCAGCCGGCCGAGCTTGATGCGGCTGAGTACGTAATCGCGAAAACCAGGCGTCTCCAAAATTGGCCGCGTCAGTGCGGTGTCGATGAAGGTGGGGCAGAGGGTGTTGACGCGGATGCCATGCGGCGCCAGATCGATCGCCATGCAGCGGGTCAAGCCTTCCACGCCCCATTTCGACGAACTGTAGAGACAACGGCCGCCGCCGCCGACATGGCCCATCTGCGAGGAGAGGTTGATGATCGTGCCCGGTTTCTTTACCGCCAGCAGTCCTTTCGCCACCGCCTGAGCCACGAATAGCGTGGCTTTCAGATTGAGATCAAGCACCGCATCATAATCCTCTTCGGTGATATCGATGATGGAGCGGATGCGATTCATGCCGGCATTGTTGAGCAGGATATCGAAGGGGCCGCGGGCTTCGACTTCGCGGCGCATCGCGGCGATGTCTTTGACGTCCAGCGCAAAGGCGTCCGCCGCAAAACCAGCGTCGCGGATATCTTGCGCC
Organism: Rhizomicrobium sp.; assembly: GCA_031291635.1. Lineage (GTDB taxonomy): Bacteria > Pseudomonadota > Alphaproteobacteria > Micropepsales > Micropepsaceae > Rhizomicrobium. The sequence goes on from JARLIR010000262.1 coordinate 13,757, forward strand.
ACAGCTTCGACTTCAGGGCCTGTACGGGCGCAAAGTGTCACCGCAGCTCCCGCTTGGGCGAAGATTGCGGCAGCGGCAGCACCGATGCCCCGTCCAGCGCCGGTCACAAGGGCCTTTTTTCCATCCAACCGAAAGGACGGTAGCGGATCTAATGCCATTATTAACTATCTCAATAGTGAACATTGTTCACGACCTTATGCCAAGAGACTGCGCCTGGCCAGGGGGCGCGCAGCCGGCGCCCTAAGAGGCCTTCGTGGTCAATGCCATTTTCTCGACCTTGACGTAATCGGTCTTGCCGGTGCCGAGCACGGGGATGTCCTTGACGTGGACGATCTTGCGCGGGATCGCCAGTTCCGAGACGCCGTGGTTCTGGGCCCAGCCGACCAGCTCGATGCGCTGCGCTTCCGGATTGGTGGTGACCAAGACGATCTGCTCGCCTTTGCGGCCATCGGGGAAGGCCACCGCCGCGTGGGCGAAGTCCGGCCACACCGCCGAGGCGCAATTCTCCACTACCGCCAGGGATACCGCTTCGCCGCCGAGTTTGGCAAAGCGTTTCAGGCGCCCTTTGATGGAGAGGAAACCTTCATCGTCAATGGCGACGACATCGCCGGTATCGTGCCAGCCGCCTTCCGGAGGCTGGATCACGCCCGGTTGATCGGGCTTGATATAGCCCATCATGATGTTGGGGCCCTTGAGGTAGAGGCGTCCCGCATGGGGAATGCCTTCCACCGGCTCCAGACGCGCCTGCATGCCCGCCATCAGCCGTCCCACCGTGCCGGGGCGCATGGCACCAGGCTGGTTGGCCGCGGCCACGGGCGAGGTCTCGGTGACGCCATAGCCTTCGAGAATTTCCATCGCATATTTGCGGCGCAGCAGCTGACGCGTTTCATCGCGCACACGCTCGGCACCACAGACCGCGATGCGCAGCGAATTCAGATCGCCTTGCTCACCAGCGCGGGCGTATTGCGACATGAAAGTGTCGGTCGAAAGCAAAATGGTGGCGCCATGGGCTTTGACGCGGCGCACGATTTCATGCGGCTGCAACGGCGTGGGGTGATAGATCGATTTGAGGCCGAGCAACAACGGCATGATGGCGCCGACCGTCAATCCGAAACAATGGAAGGTGGGCAGCGGGTTGAACATCACGTCATTGGGATAGAGCGCAATATGGGCGCGCACCTGCTCGACATTGGCGAGGATGTTGGCATGGGAGAGGGCCACGCCTTTGGGCTGGCCTTCGGTGCCGGAGGTGAACAGCACCACCGCCATTTGTTCGGGGGCGCTGCTGGAGGAGACGAGGCTCGGCAGATATTGGCCGACGCCTGCCGTCAGCTTGTCCATCAGGCCGAGCTTCTCGCGCACGTCTTCGAGATAAACGATCTCGACCACATTGGAGAGTTCCGCCACCAAGCTTTCCAGCTTGGCCAGTTCGATGAAGCGTTTCGCGGTCACCACGCGTTTGATTTTGGCGGTGCGGATGGCGCTGATAATCCCCGACGAACCACTGGTGAAATTCAGCATGGCCGGAACGCGATTGAAGGCACTGACGGCGAAGAAGGAAATCACGGCAGCGCCGCTGGTCGGCAGCATCACGCCAACGGCATCACGCGCCTTGGTGCCCTTCTTCAGAGCACTGCCCAAGGCCAGCGCGGCACGGAAGATGTCATCGTAAGTGAAGACGCGCTCGTCGCCATCGACAACGATGGGGCGCTTGCCGCCATAAAGCGACCGCGCATCGGCGAGGGCTTGGAACAGAGACTTCTTGGTCCGCACCATATCGAAGGCAATGATGTCTTCGCCGGACGCGGCGGCGAGGGTCGCTACTGGCAATCTCGTATCCCCCAGATGGGCGCGTTCCGCACCTCGGTGTTGTTCTCAGAACTTAGCCCGTTCGGCTCGTTTACGGTAGTCCGCCGGTGGCCCCGCCAGCCGGATGTCAATTTTATAACGGCGCTGTCTATGGCGAGTTCCGAACCATAGCAAGTCAGCCCCACGCAAGCTCCACAGGTGGTTATCAGGCAGCCTTAATCTCGGCGCGGATGATGGCGTCCACCTTGCGATAATCCGGCTTACCGGTGCCCAGCACGGGAATGTCGTCGATGGTAAAGATCCGCCGCGGCAGGGCAATTTCGGCCATGCCATTGGCCTGGGCCCAAGCGATGAGAGGGCTGCGGCCAGCTTCCGGATTGGTCGTAAGCAGCACAATCTGCTCACCTTTCCGCTCGTCCGAGAGGGCAATGGCAGCGTGGCGATGGTCCGGCCAGACTGCCCCGGCGCAGGTTTCGGCCAGCGACAACGACACGGTTTCGCCGCCGACATTGGCAAAACGCTTGAGCCGCCCTTTGATCGAGATAACGCCGTCCGCAGCGATGGTGACGACGTCGCCGGTGTCGTGCCAGCCCCCGGGAACAGGCTGGATGACGCCCGGCCGGTCCGGCTTGATATAGCCGAGCATGACATTGGGGCCCTTGAGGAAGAGACGGCCTCCGGCATCCGGAATGCCGTCCACAGGCTCGACCCGCGCCTGCATGCCCGGCATCAGCCGCCCCACTGTGCCAGGACGCAAATCACCCGGCTGGTTGGCAGCGGCGAAGGGCGAGGTCTCGGTCAGGCCATAGCCTTCAACCGGCGAGATGCCATGCTTCCTATGCAAGAGCCGGCGCGTTTCTTCGCGCACCCGCTCAGCGCCGCAAACGGCCAGCCGCAGGCATTTGAGCTCGCCCGGCTCGGCGGCACGGGCATATTGGGACATGAAGGTGTCGGTCGAGAGCAGGATCGAGGAACAGGTCTGTTTCACCCGCTGGACGATCTCGTGCGGCCGCAAAGGTGTCGGATGCAGCACCGCTTTGATGCCGCACAAAAGCGGCGCCAGCACGCCTGCGACCAAACCAAAGCAGTGGAAGGTGGGCAGGGGGTTGAACAGGATGTCGTTGCCGTAAAGCGCTTCGTGGGCGCAAACCTGTTTGACGTTGACCAGCAGGTTGGAATGGGACAGCGCCACACCTTTGGGCTCGCCTTCGGTGCCTGAGGTGAAAAGGATCACGGCGGGTGATTCGTGATCCTGCCTTCGTGTAACGAGTCGGGGCACCATCTGGCCGATACCAGCGACCGCCTTATCCATGAAGGACAGCTTGGCGCGGACATCTTCGAGATAGATCAGCTGCGTGACCTTGGAGAGCTCCGCTGCCAGACCTTCCAGCTTGGCGACTTCGATGAAGCGGCGGGCAGTGACGATGCGCCCGACCATGGCGGTCTTGGCGGCGCTCATCATGCCCGCCGAGCCGCTGGTGAAATTCATCATGGTGGGGATGCGGCCAAAAGCAGAGACCGCAAAGAAAGACAGCACCGAACCAATACTGGTGGGCAGCATGATGCCGACATTCTCGCCCAGCGCTGTGCCGCGCTTCAGGGCATGGCCCAGCGCCAGCGCAGCGCGGACGATTTCGTCATAGCTGAGGGTGCGGTCGTCGCTGTCCAGAATGGCGGTGCGCTTGCCCCCGAATTTCTCGCGAGCATCCAGCAAGGCCTGGAACAGAGATTTCTGCGTCAGGAACAAATCGAGTGCGGCAAGGGGTTTGCCCGACAACGCGGCAAGGCCGACAGAACTCACAGCTGGCGTCTCCCAAGATGGCCGAGCGCGTCCCGGTCCAATTTTGCGGTGCAACCTATAGAAGGGCGGCGCGCAGCGGTAGGGGTTCGCGGTAACACCTTAGCGCCGCAGCCAGGGCAAAAACAGACTTGGAATAGGGCGGCGGACCGGCCTATATCGGTAGCATGACCGTTGTAATCGACCAGAGTGACAAGGACCGCCGCGCTCTGCGGCATCCCGAGAAGGCCAACCGCCCGGATAGCGCTGTCTTGCGCAAGCCAGAGTGGATTCGTGTAAAGGCACCCGGTGGACGTGAGTACACCGGTACCGAGACGATCGTACGCGAGCACGGTCTGCATACGGTGTGTGAGGAAGCGGGTTGCCCGAATATCGGGGAGTGCTGGACCAACCGCCACGCCACGATGATGATTCTCGGCGATACCTGCACGCGGGCTTGCGCCTTCTGCAATGTGAAGACGGGCCTGCCGGGGCCGGTCGATGGCAGCGAGCCGCAGCATGTCGCCGAAGCCGTGGCCAAGCTGGGGCTTCGCCATGTGGTGATCACCTCAGTGGATCGCGATGATTTGGCCGATGGCGGCGCCCAGCATTTCGCCGACACCATCAACGCGGTGCGCGCTGCCAGCCCAAACACCACCATCGAAGTGCTGACGCCGGATTTTCGCGGCAAGAAGGGCAGCATCGAAATTGTGATGACGGCCCGCCCCGATGTCTTCAATCACAATCTGGAAACCGTGCCGCGGCTTTACTTGGGCATCCGTCCCGGTGCGCGTTACTACACCTCGCTGCGGCTGCTCGATCGCGCCAAGGAATTGGTGCCGGACGGCTTCACCAAATCCGGCCTGATGGTGGGCCTCGGCGAAAGCCGCGAAGAAATCATGCAGGTGATGGATGATCTGCGCGCCGCTGGCGTCGATTTTCTCACCATCGGCCAATACCTGCAGCCGACGCGCAAACACGCCGCGCTCGACCGCTTCTGGACGCCGGACGAATTCAAAAGCCTGGAAGTCACCGCCCGCGCCAAAGGCTTCATCATGGTCTCGGCGACGCCGCTGACGCGCTCCTCCTATCACGCCGATGCCGATTTCGCGCAGATGAAAGCGGCGCGCGCGGCCAAGGCGTAAGGTGCCCGCGCATAAGGAATCCCGCAGCCTGCCGTATACGGCGGAGCTGATGTTTGCTGTGGTTTCCGATGTGGAAAAATATCCGCAATTCCTGCCTTGGGTGACAGGGCTGAAAATTGTCCGCCGCCTTTCGCAGACCGTGTTCGATTCCGAAATGCGGGTCGGCTTTGCCGGGCTTTCCGAACGCTATATCAGCCGCGTCACGCTGGACCCCGTGGCCCATAAGGTCGATGTGGTGAAGACCGAAGGCGGTCCCTTCCGCCAACTCGAAAATCATTGGCGCTTCACGCCCAAAGGCGAAGGCTGCACCGTCGAGTTTTCCATCGCCTTCGAGTTCCGCAATCCGCTGCTGAATGCCGTGGCAGGCAAAGCCTTTGGCATCGTAATGATGCAGATGGCGAGTGCGTTTGAAGCAAGGGCGAAGGCGTTGTCGAGAGCACAAGCCTAACTTACATCCCCTCGCCCCCACTTCGGGGGAATGCTATCGCATATGGGCTCAATCCCCATTTGTCATGGCCCGCAACAGCGGGCCATCCAGGTGGTGTTGCTCAATTTTAAACGTTGTTATTCGAGCATTTCCTTGTACAGCCTCGCTGCGAAAGCTGGATGGCCCGTTGTAACGGGCCATGACAACAAGGGGCAAAAAACCACATGCGATTGCCCTCTCCCCCGAAGTGGGGGCGAGGGAGTGTTAGGGGTTTGTGGCCATCATTTTCTGCACCAACCGCAGTGCCGCTTCCACCGTAGCCAGCCGTACTTCGGTTCGTCCGATGTCGCCGAAGCGGTGTTCTTCATGGACGGTTTGGCCGCCATCGCGGGACACCGCCATGTGGACCAGGCCGACAGGTTTCGCTGTTGTGCCGCCGCCGGGGCCGGCGATGCCGGTGACGGCGACCGCAATCTGCGCCAGAGAATGTTGCACAGCGCCTTCGGCCATAGCACGGGCGACAACTTCAGAGACCGCGCCATTCTCCTGGATCAGCGATAAGGGTATGCCGAGGAGATCGGCCTTGGCTTCATTGGAATAGGTGACGAAGCCGCGTTCCACCACATCGGACGAGCCGGGGATTTCCGTCAGCAGGCCTACGATCAGCCCGCCGGTGCAGCTTTCCGCCGTGGCGATCCGCAGGCCCTTCACACGCGCCGCGCTCAGCACGTCCTCGGCCAAGGCGATGAGAGCAGCAGAAAACATCAGATGGCGAACGAGTAGTTGACGAGGAAGACGATGAAGCCTGCGATGGCGCCTGCCACCACATCATCGGCCATGATACCCAAGCCGCCGCGCAAATGCTCCGCCCGATTGATCGGCCAAGGCTTGGCGATGTCGAACAAGCGGAAGAGCAAGAACGCCAGCACGAAACCCACCCAAGACAAGGCGGGGCTGCCCGGCATGGCCGCCATGCCTGCGATGGCACAAGTGATCCATTGCCCAGCA
>JARLIR010000263.1 GCA_031291635.1 Rhizomicrobium sp.
ACATTTTGGTCGCCCGCACGGTTGGCGGTTTGGAAGAAACCGATGATGCCGTGCAAGCGGCGGGCGGCTCGGCAACGCTGGTGCCGCTCAATCTGCGCGATGGCGAGGCGCTGGACCGGCTGGGCGCCTCCATTTTCGAGCGCTGGGGCCGGTTGGACGGTTTCTTTGCCAATGCCGGTGTGCTGGGTGCGCTGACGCCGCTGGCGCATCTCGATGTGAAACTGTTCGATGAGTTGCTGGCGGTGAATGTGACCGCCAATTGGCGCTTGCTGCGCTCGCTCGATCCGCTGCTGCGAAGCTCGGAAGCGGGCAGGGTGGTGTTTGTGTCGTCGTCGCTGGCGCGGAGCCCACGGGCCTTCTGGGGCGGTTACGCCATGAGCAAAGCGGCGCTGGAAAGCCTAGCGCTGACCTACGCCGCCGAATGCGCGACGAGTGCGGTGCGGGTGAACATTTTAAACCCTGGCGCCACCGCGACCGCGATGCGGGCGAAGGCGATGCCGGGGGAAGATGCCTCTGTGCTTCCAACGCCGGGAGACGTGGCGCCGCTGGTGGTGCAGATGCTGGCGGCGGAGTGGAACGAGAATGGTGGGTGCGTGAATTACAGAGAATGGGCGGGGCGGTAGGGGAAGCGGCCACAGGCTTTAGCGGATAGGCAAGCACACTCGGTCTCGTATTACTGCGAAAGGTAAATCGATGAGCGATGAGGAGATTGCCTACGATGAGAGCGAACACTGCAAGGAAGTCTATGCCTATTTCGGTCTAGCCTATTATCAGTCCGGTGTTATCGAATCTGGAATTGCGAACGCCCTTCTTTACGGGGAGTTTCTTTTGGGCTGGAAGCAGCGGATAGAGCGCGAGGGCAAGGCCAGTTTTGACCGCGGAGTGTATGAGGCGGAGTTCGACGCTTATATGCAGAACCAATTCGCACAGACGCTCGGCAATCTATTCAAGCGATTGGATAAGGTGATCGGCATCCCAACAGACCTTAAGAGTGTTATCGTCGAGGGGAAGGATCTTCGCGATTTTCTTGCACATCACTATTTCCGAGAACGCGCAAAGGACTTCGTCACCCGTCAAGGGCGTGACCGCATGATTGCCGAACTAGCTAAGATGGAAGCGAAATTCGAAGAGATTGATCGAAGCATTCAGGCGTTATTGGAACCCGTTAAGCGTAACCTGGGTATCCGCGAAGAATTGCTCAATAAATATATGGCGGAGTTTTCTCGTAAAGCTTACGCGGGTGAGCCGACTGATTGATTGCTGGTCGGGGTAGCGCTTCGATTGGCCTTTCTTTTCTGCCCCCGCGAGAGCGGGGGAAGTCCGGCCGCAGGCCGGGAAGGGGGCTGCTCGAACGGTGCAAAGCCTCGAAGAATTTGCCCGCGGCTAGGCCCCCCTTCGCCCTGCTGCGCAGGGCACTTCCCCCCGCTGCGCGTGGGGCAGAAAAGTGGGCCGCGCGCGGGTGACCCCCGCACCAGCAAAATCTAGCGCTTAGCGGCGAGGGGTGCGGCGGTGGGATTTTTGTACGCCGCTAAGGGCAAGATTTTGCGTTGCCGATACGCTGGCGCTATCGGCCCCCCGGAAGAGGGGTAGAGGAAAGACTAAACCTTCGTCCGTGCGCGATCCGCATACGGATTTTTGGTGTTGCGCATGAGGAGGCGCAGGGGCGTGCCGTGGAGGCGGAAGGCCTCGCGCAGGCGGTTGGTGAGGTAGCGGATATAGGATTCCGGCAAGCCGTCGAGCTGATTGCCGAAGAGGCCAAAGGTCGGCGGGCGGGTCTTCAGCTGGGTCATATAACGGATGCGGATACGCCGTCCGCTGACGGCTGGCGCGGCTTGGCGCTCCAAGACGTCGGCGAGAAAACGGTTCAGCGTCGCGGTGGGCACGCGGTTGTTCCAAGCGCGATCAACGGTGAGCACGGCGGGCAAAATGCGATCCAAGCCTTCGCCGGTGGTGGCGGAGGTGGCGATGATCGGGGCGCCGGAGAGCTGCGGCAGCGATTTGTCGAGCTTCTCGCGCATCTTCAAAATTGCGCCCGCACGTTCGGCGATCAAATCGAATTTGTTCAGCACAAAGACCACAGCGCGGCCTTCGCGCTCGATCAGATCGGCGATGACCAGATCTTGCTTTTCGAAGGGCGTGTTGACGTCCACCACCACCACGACGCAATCGGCAAAGCGCACGGCGTCGAGCGTGGAGCCGACGCTCATCTCTTCCAGGGTGTGACCAGCGACGCGGGCCTTTTTGCGAAGCCCCGCGGTGTCGTGGAGCAGAATTTCGCGGCCTTCCGCCTGCCAATGGGCGGCGATGGCATCGCGGGTGATGCCCGCTTCCGGACCGGTGAGGGACCGCTCACTGCCAAGCAGGCAATTGAACAGGCTGGACTTGCCGACATTGGGACGGCCGACAATGGCCAGCCGCAGCGGCTTGATCTCTTCGGCGGCTTCCTCGTCATCAATCTCTTGCTGCTGGGCGAAAGGCTCCAGCGCTTCGATCAGATCGGCGAAACCGATATTGTGTTCAGCGGAGATTTGTAAGGGCTCGCCAAAGCCGAGCGACCAAGCTTCCGAGGCTTGGCTGAAACGGGCTTCGCATTTGTTGGCGGCCAGGATCACCGGCTTGCCGGTTTTGCGCAGAGAGGCAGCGACGATTTCGTCCGCTGTCGTCACGCCTTCGCGCGCGTCGAAAACAAAGATGCAGACATCGGCGTCGGCAATCGCGGCTTCACTCTGCGCCGCCATGCGCTCTTCCAGACTGTCCTTGCCACCGGCTTCGATGCCGGCGGTGTCGATCACGGTAAAGCTGAGCGGGCCCAGATGGCCCTCGGCTTCGCGGCGGTCGCGGGTGACGCCAGGGGTGTCATGCACCAGCGCGAGTTTGCGCCCCACCAGCTTGTTGAAAAGGGTGTATTTGCCAACATTGGCACGACCGACGATGGCGACTGTGAGAGACATTCCTCTTCCTAGCATTTCACGGCTGCCCAAAGGGCAAAAAACTTTGGGGAGGGATAACGCCTCGGCGTCTCCCTCCCCATCACGATTTAGACAGC
>JARLIR010000264.1 GCA_031291635.1 Rhizomicrobium sp.
CTCTTGGCCACCGCCATGAAGCGGTCGCCGGTGCGGCCGTTGCGATAACAGGCGGTGCAGAAGCTGGGCAGATGTCCGGCTTCGGCGATATCATACATCACCTGATCGAGCGGGCGCTCGTCGCTGACTTCGAACTGCTTGGGCTGCTTGATGCCTTTGTCGTTTTCCTCGCAATAGCCGCCGACACCAGTGCAGGAACCGCCCGACAATTGCGAGATGCCAAGTTCCAGGCATTCGTTGCGGAAGTCGGCGTCTTCGCGCGTCGAGATGATCATGCCGGTGTAGGGCACCGCGAGACGGATAATGGCGATCAGTTTCTTGAATTCGTCGTCCGGCACCAGATAGGGGAAGCTGTCCATATTGATGCCGCCAGCAGGGCGGATGCGCGGCACAGAAATGGTGTGCGGGCCGCAGTTGAACTCGGCTTCCAGATGGGCGGCATGCTGCATCATCGCCAGCATTTCGAATTTGTGGTCATAAAGCCCGAACAACACGCCAGCGCCGTTGTCATCGATTCCGGCTTGGTTGGAGCGGTCGAAAGCGGTGGTGTGGTAATCGTAATCGCTCTTGGGGCCGCGCGGATGGTTCTTCTTGTAGGTTTCGCGGTGATAGGTTTCCTGAAACAGGATATAAGTGCCGATGTCGGCAGCCTTCAGCTTCTTATAGTCTTCCACCGTGGTGGCGGCGATGTTGATGTTGATGCGGCGGATATTGGCGTTCTTGGTCTCGACCGAATAGACCGCATCGATGGCGTCCAGCACATAATCGATGGGGCAATTCTCGGGGTCTTCGCCCGCTTCCATGGCGAGGCGCTTATGGCCCATGTTGAGGAGAACCAGTGTCTCCTTCTTGATCTCGTCCATGGTGAGACGACGGCGGGGAAATTTGTGGCCAGCGCCATAGCCGCAATAAACGCAAGAATTGATGCAATAGTCGCTGACATAAAGCGGCGCGAAGAGCACCAAGCGGCGGCCGTAGATCGTCTGCTTGATGTGGCGCGCGGTCTTGAAGATTTCCTCGACCAATTCGGGGTCGTTGGTGTTCAGCAGCACGGCCACTTCGGAAAGGGTCAGGCCATGGGCAGCCCAAGCCTTCTGGATGATGGCTTCGACCATATCGCGCGAGACGGCGCGTTTGCCTTCTTCGAGGGCGGCATAGATGGCGGCTTCGTCGATAAAACTGGCAATTTGCGGCACGACCCACTCCCTTAACCGAGTCCCTTAACGGGACCACTCTGCGCGGAAATTACGGCGCCCCCGACGGGAAGTAACGCTTATAGTCTAGTCCTGCGGGACAAAATGGTCGCATGCGTAGGAACGCTTATTCCCATACGGAAAGTACGTCTATTCGGCATAGATCATTTTCACGGTCATACCGCCATCGATGGTGATGTTCTGGCCGGTCATAAATCCCGCGCTTTCCGCGAGGAACTGGCAGGCTTCCGCGATATCGGCGGGGATTCCGACGCGCCCTACCGGATGCTGTTCGCGATCCTCTTGTGAGTGATGCGGCGCCTCAGCCTTCGATGATTTCTGCCAATCGCGGACCTCGATCCAGCCGGGGCTGATGGCATTCACGCGAATGCGATAGGGCGCCAAGCTGACGGCCATGGCATGTGTCAGGGCGACAATGCCGCCCTTCGAGGCAGAATAGCCCTCGGTGTTCGGTTCAGACATGAAGGCCCGGGTCGAGACGATGTTGATGATGGTGCCGCCCAGCCCGCGCTTGGCCATCACCTTCGCGGCCGCTTGCGAGCAGAGGAAGGCGCCGCCGAGATTGGTGGCGATGACGCGCGAAAATTCTTCCGGCTTCAACTTCAACACGTCTTTGCGGATCATGATGCCGGCGTTGTTGATCAGCACATCGGGTACGCCAAGCTCCTTCACCGTGCGCGCCATCCACGCCTTCACGTCCAGCGCCTTGCCGACATCGGCGTGTGCGAACAGCGCTGTGGCGCCTTTGGCTTTGAGGGCTGCCAAGGCTTCACGCCCGGCGGCGGCATCGGTGTCGCTGAGCGATACCGCATAACCCAAGCTCGCGAAGTGATAGGCGATGGCCCTACCAAGGCCTTGGCCGCCGCCGCTGATAGCAATGACTTTCATGAGGCTCGATTCCAATTTTGCCGCCATCAGCTTAGCGCAAAGCGGCAGGCCATGGGGACTGTGCTGTACCAAAATGGAACGGCCTAGGCGGCGCTAACCATCTGGTAGCCATCTGGGCGCTTTTCGCACGCGCGGCAACGCTTCCTTGTCATTCCCCCGCCTAGGTTGCCAATCCTCAAAACACCGGGCGGCGGGGTGCTGCGCTCGGGTTTTGGGATTCCGCGGCAGGGGTGCGGTTGTGATTGGATCAAGGCAGCAGCCAAACGTTCTCAGCACCACGTGCGGGATCGATTTGGAAAGCCAAAGCCGCAGAGGAGGAATTGAAAACCTCTGTCTGCTCGCGCACGAACTCGTGGGCGGTGATCTGGTTTGCGTCAATCTCCTCGAGGGTGAGAGGCTGGCGACGATTTCGTCGCGCCAGGAGCTCATCTGCCGCTCGGCCGCAAGAGGTACCTTGACCGAGATCGTCCTCGCTGAAGGCGGTTTGGTGGAGTTCTGCGATCTCGAAGAAGGGCCGCTGTTGGCGGAGGGCGGCGGTTATCAATACGGCGCAGGCTTTCCTCTCAACGATGAAGAGGGCCACGGCCTTGGCGCCCTATGCCTTTATGGCCGTGAGCCGCGCCGGATGGATGACGCCGAGCGGCGCCGACTGGCCTGCCTCGCCAAGGCCATCGAGGATCACATCCAGCATTGTTTCGCCACCGACAAGCTGCGTGAACGCGAGGCGATGCTGAGTTCGGCGCGCGATCAAGCCGATGCCGCCAACCAGGCCAAGAGCACCTTTCTGGCCAGCATGAGCCACGAAATTCGCACGCCCATGAACGGCGTCATCGGTATGAATGCGCTGCTCTTGCGCACCAAACTGACACCCGATCAGCGCCAATATGCCGAAGCCATCAGGCTCTCCGCCGATTGCTTGCTGTCGATCATCAACGACATCCTCGATATCTCTAAGCTGGAGGCGGGCAAGGTGGAGTTGGAAGAGGCCGAATTTGCCCCTCACACGGTGGTGGAAGACGTTATCGAACTGCTCTCGGCGCGCGCTGCCGAGCGCAATATCGAATTGGTCGGTTATGCCGATCACGGCGCACAGAGAGCGCTGATCGGCGATGGCGCGCGTCTGCGCCAAGTCTTCCTCAATCTCTTGACCAACGCGATCAAATTCACCGAAAGCGGCTATGTCGCGCTGTTGCTGCGCTCCGAACCGGGCAGCAGCGGTCACACCATGCTCAAGATCAGCGTCGAAGACACCGGCATCGGCATCAGCGACGAGGCCAAAGGACGGCTGTTCCAGAAATTCCAGCAGGCGGATAACACGATTTCACGGCGCTATGGCGGCACCGGCCTCGGTCTGTCGATTTGTCAGCAGCTGGTTGAGCTGATGGGGGGCGAGATTGGCATCGCCGACCGCGAGGGCGGTGGCAGCGTCTTCTGGTTCGAGATTGAGCTGCCGGACGCCGCAGCGGCGACGGATAGCGGCGACAAAGAGCTCGCAGGACGCCGCGTTCTGGTGGTCGACGATCTTGCCATCAACCGGACGATCTTCCGCAGCCAGCTCGAAGCCCATGGCGCCGTGGTGGAGGAAGCCGCTGACGGGCCTACGGCGCTCGGCATGCTGGTTCTGGCCGATGCCCGAGACGAGCCCTATCAAGCGGTCTTGATCGATCACACCATGCCAGGGCTCGGCGCCTCTGCCATCGCGGCCAAGATACGGGCCAACGGCGCGCTGGCTTCGATGCGGGTCGTGCTGGCGTCTTCCATCGGCATGATCCTTCAACCCGCTTGCAAGGCTGGGTTTGACGCCGTGCTGACCAAGCCGGTCCGCGAAACCACATTGGTGCAAAGTCTGGTTGGGGATAGCGAAGACGAGGCGGCGCCAGCAAGCGATTTGATCGAAGCGGTGGCCTCCGCGCCAGAGCCCGAACCGGTACCCGCAGCGGATCCGGAGGCATCGGGGTCGGTAGCGCGCCGCGGTCGCGTCCTCTTGGCTGAAGACAACGAAATCAACGTCATGGTAGCGCGGACGTTGCTGGAATCGGCGGGCTATGCCGTCGAATGCGCCTGGGACGGTGTGCAGGCCGTGGCCGCGGCCAAAAACGGCGGCTTTGATGTCATCCTGATGGACATGCAGATGCCGCGGATGAGTGGGATCGAGGCGGCGCGGGCGATCAAGAAACTACCGCCACCCTGCTGCAACATGCCCATCGTGGCGATGACCGCCAATGCCATGCGCGAAGACAAAGACGCTTGCCTCGAGGCTGGCATGGTCGAGTTCATCACCAAGCCGCTCAGCCCCGACACCTTCCTCGCCGTGGTGGCGCGCTTTTCCTCCGCCGAGCTGTGGCTGGATGACGACGACGCGGACGAAGCTGCGCCTGCTCAGGCCGAAATTCTCGAACTCGATGAGGAAAAGCTCGACGCGCTGGCCAAAGTGCTGCCGCCGGATCGCTACAACGGCATGCTGCTGGCCTATCTCTCCAACACCCGCCAGACCGTGCAGCGCATCGAAGCCGCCGCCAAGACGCTCGATTTCAACGCCATCCGGCGCGAGGCGCACGATCTGAAGTCCAATTCCGGAACCTTTGGCGCCATGCGCGTCTTTGCCTTGGCTGAGCAGCTCGAACGCGCTTGTCAGGCGAGCGACGATGCCGAAGTGCCGCGTTTGGTCAGCGGCTTGCACAGCGCTTCACAAAGGGCGTGGCTATTGATCGGCCAGCGCGTGCAAAAATCGGCTGCGGCTTAGCCAATCCAGCTTGAGACAATCAGCGCCAAAGCGATCAGGCCGCCGGTGTCGCGATTGGCGCGGAACAGCTTCAGGCATTGGGCGGAATCGTCGATGGCAAGGTTTCGCACCTGCCACATCATATGGCCGCCCGCGACCAGCATCAGGATGACAAAGGGCCAGCCGGTATGCTCGGTGAAGCCCGCGGCGAGGATCAGCGTGAAGGCGGCGGCATAAAAGCCCAAAATCCAATCGCGGGAGCGGGCGCCGAACAAGCGCGCCGTGGATTTGACGCCGATCAGCGCGTCGTCGTCTTTGTCCTGATGGGCATAGATGGTGTCGTAGCCGAGCGTCCAGCAGAAGAGGCCCGCATACAGCATCCCATCGGCGATATCGATGGAACCTGTCTGTGCCGCAAAGCCGACAATCGCCCCCCAGTTGAAGGTGAGGCCGAGCCAGGCCTGCGGCCACCAAGTGACCCGTTTCATGAAAGGGTAAGCGGCTACCAGCACCAGCGAGGCGGCCCCCAGGATCATGGCGGTGCGGTTCAGCGTCAGCAACACAGCGAGCCCGATAAGGCACAGCCCGGCCGTAAAGGCCCAAGCCTGTTTGACGCTGATGGCGCCAGACGGAATCGGCCGCCCGCGGGTGCGTGCTACGGCCGCATCGATGTCGCGGTCGACGATGTCGTTATAGGCGCAGCCCGCGCCACGCATGACGATGGCGCCAATCGCCAGCACGATCACGTAGAAAATGTCGCGAAAGGTGCCAAACGGGCGGCTCTCCGCCGCGGCGCCCAGTGCCAAGCCAAAG
>JARLIR010000265.1 GCA_031291635.1 Rhizomicrobium sp.
CTTTATCTCTATTGGGATTGGATCGTCGCCAACAACCCCTACAAATACGTCTCGGCCAAAGCCGGTGACGGCAGCTGGACCGATCCCAGCCATTGGGTGATCAACCTCGATCCCAACTACGTTTCGATCGTGGGTGGTGCGCTTTCTAACACGCTGCCGACGACCCCGGCGCAGGGTCTTCCAACTGGCTCCGGCGTCAACTCTCCGAAGTTCGGTGAGGTCTGCTATTTCAACGACTGCTACAATATCGCCACCAATAAAGAGACGATCTATCCTACCAGCGCCGACAGCAGCGGCACGACCGCTTCTGGCCTAGCGAATGGCGTTAGCGCAAGCCCGGCCCAAGTAGTGTTCACCGAGGATAATCTGGCTTCGGACACCAGCGCAGCGCCGGTGCAATTGTCCTTGGTTGCGCAGATCATCAAATCGCTGGTCAATTACGAAAGTGCGGGGCAAGCGGCTGAAGGCAGTGCGCCGATCAACGGCGTCACGATTCAAGGCGCGCCGGGTTCGTCCAACTTCGTCCCCAACGATACCGACGGCAATCCCACGACGGGTGCTCCGGCGCGTTATTATGATGTGACGCTATCGGCCGCGGGTACCACGACCTTGACCGGCGCCACCGCGATTATCGATCGCTTGACCATCAACGGCGCCAACACGGGGCTGACGATCACCTCTACCGGTGCATTGGGTTCGCTGATCGATACCACGGTCTATGCCGGTACCTTCCGCGTTGATGGCACTTATGTCAGCAATGGCGATATCGCGCTGCTTGGCGGTTTGCTCACTGGTAGCGGTACTGTTGTTGCGCCCTATACCACGGCGGTTCTGGGTGCCATTGCACCGGGAACGCCCGGCACAGTCGGTACCTTGACGGTGCAGGGCAGTGTTGTGCTGTCGAGCGGTTCGACCTTCCTCGCGGACGTAGCGGCGAGCAGCAGCGATCTGCTTGCCGTTTCAGGCACAGTCAGCCTCGGCGGCACGGCCGTGGTCACGCCTGTTAGCGGCTATATTCCCAAGTGGCATGAGAACAGGACTATCCTGTCGGCCAGCGCCATCACCGGCAGCTTTGCGTCGGTGCCAGACACGATTGCTGGTGTGCTCTATCCGACCGTAACGACCGTGACGATCGGCTCGGGTGCGTCGGCCTATCAGACCGAAGTCGTCACTTTCCAGGCCGCGTCGTTCTCGACCATCCTGCCCAACATGACCGATGATCAAGCGGCTATCGGCGGCTTGCTCGATGCTGACCGTAGCGGTTCCTATGCTGCGATGCCCGGCGTCTATGATGCCGTAGATCCCTTGACCGGGGCGGCCCTCGGCGCCTCGCTGGAAAATCTAGCGCCTGACGCGGCTCGCGCCGCGCCCAAGGTCGGCCGCTTGGCGTCCGACGCCTACACCAGCTTCCTCTGGCAGTATCTGGGGGATCTCAGTCCGGAAGGCGATGCCAAGATCGCCATCCAGACCGACGCGCTGAAGCTCACCCAGAACTCCCATGTGGGATCGGTGGAAATGCGCAGCATGCTGGCCAATCTCGGCGGCATCGACAATACGTCGGGCGCGGTATCGCCGCTGCCGGCTTCTTCCGAGCCCGGCATGGCGCTACCCAAGGGTGTTGGTGCCTTCGTGTCGGGCCAGAAGCTCGACGGCATCGTCACGATAGGTGGTGGCGGCGGCAAGGCCGATGTTGATGGCTACCTTATCGCTCTCGGCGTTGATTTCCCGTTGAGCCAAACCGTGCGCGCCGGTGTTTCCTTGGCCATCGCTGAAGCCGAGGCCGATCTGCGGTCGGAGCCAGCCCTGACCCGGACCTCAGCCAAGCAGTTTGTAGCCTATGGCCAGTACTCGGCGCCGATCGGCTACTTCATCTCGGGCTATGTTGGGGGTTCGATCCAAACGATGAGCACCCATCGCTTTGTCATGGCGGGCGCGTCGACCTTTGCCGTCGATGGCCATACGCATGGTTCATCGCCGCTTTTCGGTGCCGAAGTCGGTACCGTCTTTGACAACGTTCTGAACGCGACTGTGAAACCCGCGATCGGTTTCCAATATGGCGAGCAGCAGTTCAACGCCTATAGCGAAACTGGCAGCGCGGCAGCGCTGACCTATGGCAACTACCGCGCTCAGGATCTCGACTTCCGGGCTGGCGTCGACGCCAAGTGGAAATTCGAGCTCCACGATGTTGTGCTGCGGCCTTCGCTGCATGCCTTCTTGGTCACCTCGCTCACCGGATCGGCTGATCCGCTGAAGGTTGGCTTTGCCGCGGCGCCGACAACCTTGGTGAACTTTGCGGTGGCACCGGTCGCCACCACCTGGGCGGATCTGGGTATCGGCTTGGAAGCAGATGTCTGCGACAATGCGGCTCTCGGCTTCCACTTCAATGCCAATCCGGGCCATGGCGACGCCAGCTATCAGGCCTTCGGCGGCTCCCTGCGCGTTAAATTCTAAGGGTCTAGCCGGATTATTCCAAAACTGGGGGCTCGCGAGCGATCGCGGGCCCTTTGGCTTTGGGGCGGTCATAAAGCGTTATGGCGCAGGCCGGGACATGGCGTAAAAGACGGCTGCTGCAAACCCGTCGCTACAGGTGCTATTTTGAAGATCAAGCTCTACAAGAACGATCTGCCGGATGGTCTCGATCTTGGTCCCATCGTCGCCATCGACACCGAGACTCTCGGGCTCAACCCCTTCCGCGACCGGCTCTGCTTGGCGCAGCTTTCGTCTGGCGATGGGGTTTGCCACGCGGTTCAGTTCGCGGCCGGGGCCTATGCAGCGCCCAATCTGAAAAAACTTCTGACCGATCCCAACAAGCTGAAGCTGTTCCACTTCGCCCGTTTCGACGTCACCATGTTCCTGCGCCACTTGGAAGTGGTCACCGCTCCGCTCTATTGCACTAAGATCGCCTCCAAGCTGGTGCGCACCTATACCGACAAGCACGGTCTCAAGGATCTGGTGCGCGAACTGCTCGGCGTCGATCTTTCAAAAGAGCAGCAGAGTTCCGATTGGGGCGCGGACGAGCTCTCCGAGCGGCAGCTGGCCTATGCTGCCAATGATGTGGCCTATCTCCACCAGCTCAAGCTGGGTCTCGACGGCATGTTGGCGCGTGAAGGCCGGACAGTGATCGCGCAATCCTGCTTTGATTTCCTGCCGACCCGGGCGGCGCTCGACTTGGCAGGCTGGGGCGAGGTCGATATTTTCGCCCATTAAGGCCCTTTTCCCTGGAAATTTTGCCTTTGAGACAGATATTTACCGGTGTCTGGGAAGCTGGCTTGACCGCGTCGAGGTTTTGGC
>JARLIR010000266.1 GCA_031291635.1 Rhizomicrobium sp.
GCTGTCGTAACGAAGTCCCTTCCGGCACGCGGCTTTGCGATGCTCAGGCTTCCACATTGGCGGCACTCCCAAAAGAATCACCGCCAACTACAGAATCACATCCGATTCTCGGGACACAACAACTTCTTGGATCGGCTCTTAAACCACTCGCTAGACTGACCTGCCTGATCGACAGTGCAAAGAAAAACGGCAACGGTGGCTTGTTTTTGGATAGCAAATATTTAGCGGATGTGACGCTCCGTACGTATTCAGCGCTCGATAACCCCGAGCGCACGGAAAAAATCATCAACTATCTGCGCGAACAGCAGGGGCTACCGCCATACTCGCCAAGACCCGAGGGTTCAGCACAAAGTGATGGGGGCAAGAACCTAGACGCCTCATCGCCGCCAAGCATACCCGCTCAAGGTCCCGGACCGCATTTTACCATTGGCGCCAATGGCGTAATTGATTTTGCACCGCCAGCCGAATTAGACGATGCTGGCAATGACATTGACAAGTTGCGTTCGCTACATGGCGCGCTCAAAAGCGCTGCCCAAGCGCTTTTGGATGGCCTTGCCCCGCGCGCTAATCACTATCCAAATTTGTCTCATGCGGCCCGCACTATTCGCGATCAAGTTGACAAAAACATTGAAGACGTCGATTTTGCGATTCTATTTGGCCAATTTCTCTTGTTCGATATCGCGGAACAAACCACGCGACGCGATATTGAAAATGGGATTTCTCCGCCAATTGATGATGCCGAAGCCACGGCATTGCGCGTCCTCAAGACGCTCTACGGTCCCTTTATCCTAGCAACAAAGATTGGTACCGAGCTTGTCGAGGCCGACGAGCGCTATAACCGCACCGCTGACCAGCGACGGGCCTTGCGCGACGCTGCAATGACCATCTCACAAGACCTGAAAGATCATCTCGAAATCATCGGACCAGCTCCTTCAGAGTTTTTGGCGCAAGCCGCTGATGCTATCGGCCAAGGTCCCCGGCCAGAACGCACCGCCGTGTATGGTGGATCGGCGCTGAAGAACGCCACGATTGTGATCTCTGCCGGTGCGATGATTGCGACTATGTCCGTTGTGGGAGTGCATTTGGCCGGATGGATCGCAACAATTCCTGCAGGACTGTTATCATTTCTCGGTTACGAGGTTTTGAAGCGCACCAAAGCGCACGACGACGTTGCGAAACGAATGGCGGGTGCCCTCGACGAACACGGTACGCGACTTGTCGAATGGGCGCAGCGGCTTCCCAAGTATACGATGGATGCCTATGTCGCGTTTATGTTACGCATGGAGAGCAGCATTCGAGTGCTGGCGAAAGATCACGCTGATGGGCCACTGCTGGTCGACTTACTCGATTGGTTGAAAGCTCACGCGGATCGACACAAAGGCGAGTGAGAGCAAGCCCCCTTCGGCTGCCGCGCTAACGCGCGTCATCCACTTCCCCCGCGCTCGTTCCATCTGATTTGTGAGTCCGGTTTGAGTCCCGCGGGGGCAGAAAGAGGGCATCGATTCTTCGCGAAATCGCCTTTGCTGCCTGCTACCAAGTATGATAAAGTATGATTATGTCTGAGATCGAACGCCTGACCATTACCCTGCCTGCCGAGATGGCGGCTTCTGTGCGCGAGGCTGTGGATGAGGGCAATTATGCTTCGTCCAGCGAAGTGATCCGCGAGGCGCTGCGCGATTGGAACATGAAGCGCGCGCGGCAAATGCAGGAGTTGGCTGCGCTGCGGGCGGACCTTCAAGTGGGGCTAGACGACCTCGCGGCGGGCCGGACAGAGCCATTCGATGCCGAGGAGATTATGAAGCGTGGACGAGAGCTGCTTAAGCAGCGACGCGTGACGACGTAAGCCCCCCTTCGTCTCGCTGCTGCGCAGTGATCCACTTCCCCCGCAAGCGAGGACAGAAAGGTAACGCGCCCAATCCATCTGTGTTGTCAGGCTGCGCCTGGTTTCGCGGGGGCTGAAACGCAAAAAAGGCCCAAACGGTGGTCCGGGCCTTGGCTTATGCTTTGAGGCCCGATCGCTTATTTCGCGATGGCTGTGAATTCGGGGACGTCGATGTCTTTGGCGGCTTGGTTGATGGCGTCGGCGCGGCATTTTTCGACTTTGTCGGTCAGCATGCTGCCTTTGCCGCCCGGGTTGGACGCGCACAGGTTGGTTGCCACCAGGTTGAGGCGGGTCAGCAAGGCCTGGGCGCCCTGCTTGTCGGCGGGGTTGATATCGTCGAACTTCACGATCACGCGCTTTTTGACCTTCTCACCGCTCAAGGTCGGGGTCAGGCCATTCACTTCCACAGTGGTGGTGGCGGCCTGGGCGGCCGGAACCAAAGCGGCGGCAACCAAGAGGGCCGCGACAAGGGTGCGTTTCATGACTTCTTCTCCAACGATGGACGTGTCTTGGAGCGGCCTAATCGCCGCCCTTGTGAGCTAAACGGACACCGGTAGCACTTCCGTCGCACAAAATGACCGCGGTGTCATTATTGTTTTTGGACCCAAACCCCCTGCAAAATCGTTAACCGGCGCTGCGCCGCGAACGATCCGCAAAAGCCGCCAAACCAACCGCCAATGCGATCACGAGGAGGCCCGACAAAGCTATGGCAGAGGCGTCCGGGGCGCCCATCTGACCAAATGCACCTTCTGCAGTGAAACAGGCGATCACAGCCGCCATGATTCCAACCGTCAGCTTGCGCCCCCAATGCAGCTGGCTGCGCAGCGCAAAGGCGACAAATCCGGCTACGGCCACGGCCAACTCGAGGATTAGCGCAGCAGCGGGATGGCGCCACAAGCCGATGCCATAGCCCTCACCGCCCGGATAAAGCGGCAAATCGGGAGTATGGACGATGAGATCGAGAAACCAATGCGTCAGCACCGTCACCGCGATCAGGGCGATGCCGTCCCAATAGGCGCCGTGACGGCGGGCCCGCCGCCCACCCCATAAGGCCCAGGCCAGGGCGATCACCACCGCCAGCAAAATGCTGCCTAAAAGGCTGTGGGAATAGGGAAAATCGAAGCTGAGCAGGTGGCTGACGCCATAATCGCGGGGCACGGCGATGTGTTCGATGCCGGCGAGCACCAGCAGAAAAAAGACGATGTCGAGGGCCAGAGCCGCCACCAGCATGGTGCCGAGCTTCATGCGCGGCTCGATGGCTTTGGCCGCTAGTCCAATTCCGATATGCCCGACGAGCATCGCAGCCCCCTGCCAGGATCGTTACGCGGCGGAGACTGGTCCCTCGCCGCGCTCAATCCCAGATTTTCAACCCGCGGAATCCGACGGTATACCCTTCAGAAAGGGCGCCACGACGCCTTTTAGTTTGATCGTCATCGGGTTGCCGTGACGGTCGACGCTTTTGCCCGCGACCACGCGGATCCAGCCTTCGCTGACGCAGTATTCCTCGACATTGGTCTTTTCACTGCCGTTAAACATGATGCCAACCCCGGATTCGAGCAATTCCTCGTTGTAATGAGGGCTCTTGGGATTGCTGCTGAGACGATCGGGCAAATTGGTCATGTCGGCTACCTTTGAAATTCTGGCCCCTGGAGATAGGCCATTGCAGCGATACGCGCAAAGCTCAGGGATAATCCTGCCGCGTGGGGCGGATAACGATATCGCCGACATGGACGTGGGGCGGGCGGCTGACCGCATAATGGATGGCGTCCGCCACGTCCTCACCGACCAAGAGCGGACCGAGTCGGGTCTTGATGCCATCAACCATCTCGGTGCTGTACCCGGCGGCATCCTGGAAACCGCTGAGCACAAAGCCGGGCTCGACCAAAGTCACGCGCACGCCCTTGGGGCCGATCTCGCGCCGCAGCGCCTCGGCCAAGGAATGCACGGCAAATTTGCTGGCGCCGTAAAGGGCGCTAAAGGGCGAAACATGGCGGCCCACCACCGAACCGAGCACCACGATATCCTGCGCCTTGTGCGGATAGCCGTTCTCTTGGCGCGGCACCATCCGCTCCGAGGCGGCGCGCATCAGCGCCAGCGCGCCCAGCACGTTGAGCTCGAAGACAGCGGCAAGGCGTGTGGTGTCACCCGTCGCGACACTGCCGCCGAGACCGCGACCGGCATTGACGACCACGATATCTGCCGGGCCAAAGGCCGCTTCCGCTGAGGCAAAGAGCTCGGCGATGACGTCGTCTTGACCGGCATCACCGGCCACGCCGCGAAACATCGGCCACAGGTCTTTTTCCAGCGCCAGCAGCTTTTCCTTGTTGCGGCCGTTACCGACCACCGCAATGCCTTCGGCGGCAAAGCGCCGTGCCGTGGCTTCGCCGATGCCCGAGGTGGCACCCGTGATAATGGCAATGCGCGAATATTTGGCGGTCATAGCCGATCTCCCAAGAAAGGGCGCCGCAAACTGGCGATAGCGGGCGGTTTAGCCTCCCCGTCCGAGCTTGGCTATGACAAAGTTGGGCTGTTCAGGCAGCGCGCGATAGTGACGCCTGCCGGCTGGTCTCGAACTGCCCCACCCGAGTCGCGAGATCATGCGCATGATCGGCCAGACTGTCGCTGGCGCTGCAGCTTTCTTCGGCCATCGCAGCGTTTTGCTGGGTGGTGCGGTCGAGTTGCTCCAGGGCGCCATCGATTTCGCGCAAGGAAATGGATTGCTCCTGCTGGCTATCGGCGATAGCGGCGACGAGGCCATAGATGGCAGAGATCTCGACAACAATTTTTTCAAACGCGGTGCCGCTCTTTTCGACCAGCGAGACACCGTCTTCGACTTGTTTTTCGCTGTCACCGATCAGCTGTTTGATCTGCTTGGCGGCATCGCTGGAACGCTGGGCCAGGGCCCGTACTTCGCTGGCGACCACCGCAAAACCGCGCCCGGCATCGCCAGCGCGCGCCGCTTCGACGCCGGCATTGAGGGCCAGAAGATTGGTCTGGAAAGCGATCTCATTGATGACGCCGATAATCTGGCCGATCTCGCGCGAGGAGTGGGCGATGGCGCGGATGGCTTCAACGGCGCCTTTGACCACCTTGCTGCCATCTTCGGCATAACCCTTGGCCTCGGTGGCCACGACGTGAGCTTTGCTGGCGCCCTCCACCGACTTCTGCACTGCCGCCGTCAACTCGTTCAAAGAGGCCGAGGTCTGTTCGATGGCGGCGGCCTCGCGCTGCGTGCGCAGCGACATTTCCTCCGCCGCTTTGTGAATTTCGGCAGCACCAGCTGCGATATCACTGGCTTCGACGTCTATCTTATTCATCGCGCCATCGAGATGCGCCAGCGCTCCGTTGAAATTGGCCTGCAGCTCCTTGTATTCCTCCGGCATGGTTTGGCTGAGGCGGCAGGTCAGATCGCGACGAGAGAGCGCCTCAAGCGCCGTGCAGAAACTTTTGACCACGCTTGTGATGGCGGCTTGCTGCGCTTCACGCTCGCGTACCGATTTGTGAAACAGTTCGATGACGCGCGCCAGCTCGCCAAATTCGTCCTCGCGCTCGGTGAAGGGCACGTGCTCGGCAAAATGACCTTTCATCGCCTCCTTCATCAGCCCAGAGAGCGTGACGCAAGGCGCAAACAGACGCAAAAAGACGTAGCCGCCAAGCCCGCCGCAAACAATCGCCAGCAGCACAGCTGCGACGGCGGCAAGTTCGATGGCGGTGTTGAATTCCGCTTCAAATTCATGGCGCTCGAAGCCCACGAACAGCACGCCCAGTGTGGCTCCCGCGATATCCTTGATCGGCTTATAAGCAGTGACGTAATCCTTGCCGAGGATGGCGGCCGAGCCCTGATAATCGCGGCCCTGGACGAGCACTGCATCATAAACAGGACCATGCGCGAGGGTCGTGCCCACCGCTCGCTCACCAGCTTCATTCTTCAGATTGGTGGCGACGCGGGTGTCACCCAGGAATACCGTCGCGACACCGCCAAAGGCCGAGGCCACGGCATCCACACCGGCCTCATCACCACTCAGCAGCTTGCCGCCAGCATAAAGTTTGCCGCCCACAACACTGTAAGGTGCCCGACCGGGATTGAGGATCATCTCCGCCGCGGCGAGATTTTGCTTCAACCGGTCGGTGCCAAGCACCTTGCTGAAATGGTGGAGGAGAAAGCCTGTGGTCGCGGCAATACTGACCACAATCATCACCAAAACGAGCACGATCGCTTTGGCCGAAATCGATTTCAGGCCGAGTACCGACGCCATCACACACCCCCGTGTTTGAGTGGCGACTGTAAGCGGTGTCAGTTTACCCAAATCTAAACTTGCGCGTGTGCGGGACAATATCGCGCAGTTGGCGAATTTTTAGCCAGATGCAGTTGAAAAAGGCATTTGCGAACTGTCAGGCGGCGCGCGGATTCCGAGCCGGGGTTGGAGTGGGCCGCACGGAACGCTCGTCGCGATGGATGTTGAATTGGCCGACACGGGTTTCCAACTCACCGGCATGATCTGCCATGGCATCGCTTGCGGCACAGCTTTCCTCGGCCATGGCCGCATTCTGCTGGGTCGTCTGATCCAGCTGCCCAATGGCCGTATCGATTTCCTTGAGCGCCGTGGCTTGCTCGTTTTGCGAGGCCGAAATTGCCGAAACCAGATCGTAGATGGTGACGACTTGGTCGACGATTTTGCCGAAGGCCGCGCCGCTCTCTTCTACCAACTTCACACCGCGATCCACTTGCTCTTCGCTGTGGGTGATCAGCTGTTTGATCTGCTTGGCCGCTTCGCTTGACCGCTGCGCCAAAGAACGAACTTCACTGGCGACCACGGCAAAACCTCGGCCCGCATCACCGGCGCGCGCCGCTTCCACGCCCGCGTTGAGTGCGAGTAGGTTGGTCTGGAAGGCGATTTCGTTGATGACGCTAATAATATTGGTGATTTCATTCGAGGACTGGGCAATGGCGCGAATGGCTTCTACCGCGTTCTTGGCGGTGTGGCTGCCGGCCTGTGCATCGCGCTTGGCGAGCGCCGCCGCATCATTGGCGTCTTTGGCACCCTGCGCCGATTTTTCCACAGAGGTGGAAAGCTGGTTCATCGCCGCCGAGGTTTCTTCCAGGGCCGCAGCCTCGCGTTCGGTGCGGTGCGCCATCTGTTGCGAGGCTTTGTGAATTTCGGCGGAGCCGGACGCAATATCCCGGGCGCGGCCGTCGATATCCTGCATGGCACCGTCAAGCTCGAGCACGGCGTTGTTGAAATTTTCCTGCAGCGCCCGGTATTCCACCGGTATCTCGCGGTCGAGACGGTAGCGCAGATCGCGGCTCGCAAGAGCGGCCAAGGCTTCGCCGAAGGTCGTGTTGACCAGTTCGATATTGGCGGTGCGCTGGGCCTGGCGCTCTTTGACGGCCTTGTTGAACATCTCGATAACGCGGGCGAGTTCGCCAAACTCATCAGCGCGATCCGTATAGGGTACGTTATCGCTGTAGTGGCCGTGGCGCGCGTCTTCCATCAACTTCGCCAGGGGACGGAACGGCGCGAAGAGGCGCGCGAAGATAAACCAGCCGATGGCCGCACAACCCGCCGCCAGAACAAGCCCAGCCATCACCGCTACCATTACAGCATTGGTCATTTGCTTGTTGAATTCGCTTTTCAGAAAGCCAACGAAAAGGACACCGATGGTCTGCCCCGCGCTGTCCTTGATCGGCTCATAGGCGGTGACGTAATCGGCGCCGAGGATTTTGGCGGAACCGAGATATTCCTTACCTTGCCCCAGCACCGCGTCGTAAACCGGACCTGCCGCCAGCTTGGTGCCTACGGCGCGGGTGCCGTCCGGCTTCTTTACATTGGTGGCGATGCGCGTATCGCTGAGAAACACCGTGGCGACGCCACCGAAAGCAGAGGCAATCGAATCCACGCCCTTGAAGTCGCCATTGAGCGGGCGGCCACCGACCAAGAGTTTTCCGTTCTCGACGCTGTAACCCTCATGGGCCGGGTTGAGGATCATCTCTGCGGCCGTCAGGTTTTGCCGCAAGCGATCCACACCGAGGATTTTGTTGAAATGCTGCAGCAGAAAGAGCGTCGTCGCGGCAACGCTCAGCACGATCAGCACGACCACCAAAGCGAGCGCCTTGCTCGAAACCGTCTTCAAGCTGAAAATCGATGCCATCGGTCTTACGTCCCAATCCACTGACGTTGGTAAGTTTGTCCAACGAGTTAAGACCTTTTTCGTTTCCTATCCCTGAAGAGACCTTGGCGTGGCGCTGGAAAACACAGCTTAGTGGCGCAATTCACAGCTTTGGGGCTAAGTATTTATCCGCATGCGTCCTATTACCCGAAAGCCGCATTGCGAAGCCGCTGCGGACCGATGTTTGGTCGCCCGCGATTTTTGCGAGAACTCGGCTGTGTCACAACCCTTGGTTCAGGCCCTAGGGTGATCGGAGGCAGTCCGTTCAGCGGTCCGCGCCCTTTCTTTGGGGCCCTATTGAGGGCTCATTGGCCGTAACTGAGAGGCAAGCGCACCCGTCTGCCTTGTGGCCTTCATCACGCTCGCGGAGTATGCGAGAGGTTGGGCCACGACTCGGGCGCAACCCGGGGCATATTTGGAGGGACAGCTATGAAACTAGTAACGACGGCACTCGGCGCCGCAGTGATGATGGCGGCGCTCGCAGCGCCCGCCGCAGCAGATTTTGTACGGCTTGGCAGCGTCGATGTCGGTTATCGCACCGATTCGGACACCGCCTATACCCGTTTCGCAGGCCGCCTCGAAAGTCTGCGCCTGATTGCCAGCCGCAGCGATATTCTGTGCCGCTCTGTGATCGTGCGTTACGAAAATGGCGACGTCCAAAACGTCTTCTCAGGCCGCCTCGACGAGCGCCGCCCCGTGGATGTGGATCTGCGCGGACGCGCGCGCCGGGTCGACAGCATCCACTTTGTCTGCCGCTCCGATACGTTTCACGGCGGCCAGATTTTCGTGGAAGGCGAAGTCGGCCATTTCCGCGATGAATGGCGCGGCGACCACAGCTTGAGCGCCTTGTTCGGCGCCGATCATGGCGGCGACCACGATCGCATGGGCGACCGCGATCACATGGGCAGTTCCGACCGTATGAGCGGGCCTGACCGCATGGGCGACCATGACCGTATGGGTGACCGTGACCACATGGGTGGACCGGATCGCGGCGGTGACCGCGATTGGGTCGTGCTTGGCCAGCAATCTTTTGAAGGCAGCAACGACAAAGAAAGTACCTTTGCCGATTGGAACGGCCGTCACGTCGACCGTATTGCCTTGCGCCCCCTCGAAACGGATGCGCAATGCATGAACATCGTCGCCACCTATGACGGTGGCCGCAAAGTGAAGCTCGCCGATGGGCGCACGCTGGAACGGGGCCGCGTCGCGGTCTACGACCTGCCGGGCGACCAGCACAATCTCAGCAAGGTGTTTCTGCGTTGCCGCTCTGTCAGCGGTTATCGCGTCACCATCGAGATTCTGGCCCACCGCTAAA
>JARLIR010000049.1 GCA_031291635.1 Rhizomicrobium sp.
AGCGACTATTGTTGCTGGCAGTTTTTGCCTCGGTCCGGCATCGGCGGCCGATGACTGCAAGCTCAAGCGGTACCTCAGTTTGCCGATGACCATCGACGAAGGCGGTTTGGTGACGGTGCCGTTCAACGTCGGCGGCGAGCAGTTGAACCTGATGATCGACACCGGCGGCGTTTTTTCGATGGTGACCGACCGCACGGCAGCCCGCCTTAAGCTTCGCCCGCAGATGATGCATTTCCAGTGGATGACCATGTATGGCGGTCGTACGCTTGACCACTTCGTCGAGGCGCCGATTGTCATCGGCAGTGCGGTCGTGCCGAAGAGGCCCTTCGTCCTCATTCCCGACGATTCGCTACCGGTCAGCGACGACGGCATTTTGAGTACCGACATTCTGGGCATCTTCGATATCGACTTCGACTTCGCAGCGAGCAAGGTCGGCCTTTTTGTGCCGCACCCCTGCGAAGGCAAGGCCGTCTACTGGCCCCACAGTGACTTTGCCGAGATCCCGTTCAAACTCGATGAAGGTCGCCACATCAAGGTCAAGGTGATGCTCGACGGCAAAGAGGTGAACGCCATTATCGACACCGGCGCATCGCGCAGTGTCATGAGTCTGGAAACCGCTATCGAACTGTTCAAGCTCGACGCCAAGGCCCTACAGGCCAATCACGACCGCCACGAATTCAAGACGCTCCAACTCAATGGCGTAACCGTCAACAATCCCAACATCATTTTAATCCCAGACGATAAGAGCAAGATTCTGGGCGGATACCGCGAGCCCGAGATGCTGGTCGGCATCAGCGTGCTGCGCCAGCTTCATATGCTGATCGCGTTCAAGGAACGGAACATTTATGTGACGCCAGCATCGACGCAGTGAGTTTAGCGTTGCTCTGTTCAGGCGAACTTCACAGCGATGACGTGCTGGCGGGTGTCGATTGGCGGCGCGTCCTACGCCTCGCCAGGGGGCGCTGATCTGATGTCGCGTTTAGAAGTTCCGCTGTTGCCGCTGGGCTAGAAACTCATGAGGCGGCCGACGTCCGAAGACATCGTTGCCGCCTCATGCTGCCCCCTTCAAAAAGGACCTTCTCCTGCGGCTGATCGCTTTTACCCCCTCGATCATCCGCGGCGGGACGAATAGTCCAAAATCTTCACGCGAGTGCAACTGCCTCATATGTCGGTTCGGTAATTTGCATTGCGCTTGTGGATTCAGTGCAACAACTATTTATGGTTAACCGACAAAGTGTTTAGAGAGCTTCAAACCTTGGCGTTGGTAATGTGAACCGATGCCTTCACCGTACGCTTCCGACGGTACTTCCGTCAGTCGCTCAAACACCAAGCGTCCAATTGTCTGACCATGTTCCAGGATAAAGGGAACTTCGCGCGAGCGCACTTCGAGCACCGCACGGGCAGAGGGCGGATGGCCTTGGGTGTAACCAAAGCCGGGATCGAAGAAGCCTGCGTAATGGACTCGGAATTCGCCCACCAAAGGATTGAAGGGCACCATTTCCGCGGCATATTCGGGCGGAATCGCCACCGCTTCGCGTGAGGCCAAGATATAGAATTCATCCGGGTCCAGAACGATATTGCCCGATTTGGAAGGCTCAATCGGATCCCAGAACTCATAGGGATCGAGCACACCGCGCTTATCGACATCGATGATGTGCGTATGGCGTTTGGCCCGCC
The DNA here is from genome assembly GCA_031291635.1 of Rhizomicrobium sp. Lineage (GTDB taxonomy): Bacteria > Pseudomonadota > Alphaproteobacteria > Micropepsales > Micropepsaceae > Rhizomicrobium. The sequence continues at coordinate 1,678 of JARLIR010000049.1, forward strand.
AGCCAACCAGCCGCGTCGCCGGATCGCCTTTCAGATCGACACTGAGACCCAGGCCGTTCTCGATATCGGCTTCACAATCGACCAGCGGGCTTTCGGCATGCAGACGCTTGAGCTGTGTATCGGTAAATTGCGGCGAGCCGCGGCGCACGCGCAATTGATTCAGCCGAGAGCCTTTGCGCGCCAAGATGGGGAAGGTGCGCGGCGACACTTCCGCGTAAAGCGGCCCGTGGTAGCCGGTTTCAATGCGGTCAAAGCTTTGCGCCCGGTCGGTGATGAGGCGGGTGAACACATCCAGCCGCCCGGTCGAGCTTTTGGGATTGGCGATGCCGGAGACACGGGCGGAGAATTCGACGCGTTCCAGCAGGGGAATGACATAGACGCAGCCGGTCTCCAGCACGGCGCCGTCTTCCAGGTTGATCTCATGCATGATGTTGCCGGGCAGCTTGTCTTTCACCGTGGCGTTGGGGCCGGGCAAAAAGCTCGCCCGCACGCGCCACGCCACCGGCCCGAGCCTGAGATCGACACTGGCCGGCTGCACCTGGCCCTCGATGAAGGGCTCGTCGATAAGGATTTCGCGCCCCTGGGCTGCCAGCCTGATCAGGACATGGCCGGGCAGGATGCCGGTCGAGTGTTTGCCGTAGCTGTCGTCAACAATGGGATCGTCTGTCATAGCCGGAACCTAGCCGCCCAAAAGCGCCCCGTCACCCATGGGGGCCAAGAAACTCACGGATTTCGCGGATCGCTTCGGCCAAACCGCAGCGCAACACGGGGGTATCGGGCGGAAAAGCGCTCAAAAGCCTGCTCGGCGTGGCCGATTCCAGGATCACGAAGCAGCCCTTATCGCTGCCACCGCGGATCAGCCGCCCGAAAGCCTGTTTCAGCCGCAGGCGGGTCAGCAGATCGTCATAACTGCGGCCAAAGCGGGCCCGCCGTGCTTTGTGCAGAATGGTGGGCTTGGGCCAGGGGATTTTGTCGAACACCACCAGTCGCAAAGACCGCCCCGGCACATCGACGCCATCGCGCAAGGCATCGGTGCCGAGCAGGCAGGAGTTTTCCTCACTGCGGAAGAGATCGACCAGGGCGCCCGTATCGAGCTTGTCGACATGTTGGGCATAGAGCGTCAGCCCGGCAGCCGCGAGCGGCGCGGCGATGCGTTTTTCCACTTCACGCAAGGCGCGCACCGCGGTGAAGAGGCCCAGCGCCCCGCCACCCGTGGCCAAAAACAACTCGCGTATGGCCGAGGACAACTGTTCAAGATTGCGGCGCTCGACATCTTTGACGATGAAGACACGGCTCTGCTCACCATAAGCGAAGGGTGAGCCGAAGCTGGCGCGCCGGGCCGGTTCCGGCAGATGCAGCGCCCCGGTGCGCACTTCAGCGCTTTGCCAATCGTCATCGCCAAGTCCGGCGTCACGCAAAGTGGCGGAGGTGATCAGCGCGCCATGGGCTTGCGCCAAAACTTCGTTGGCCAAAGGAATGGTCGGATCGACCCAACGCCGTTCCAGCCCGACATCCTGGCCACGGCCATCGTCGCGCGCGATCTCAAACCAATCGACGAATTCGTCATTGATCTCGCCGGTATTCAGCGCTTCCAGCATGCTGATCCAAGCGGGCAGCATGATCCGCGCCCGCCATTCCAGCCCGCGCGCCGCGGCATCGATCCGCCCGCGCTGAAAGGGCTCCAGCGTCTCGGCTTTATCGTCGAGTTGCTGGCGCAAGGCTTTGACCAAGCGCAGCATCGGCGTCGCCAGCCGCCGCAAACCGATGGCGAGGGTGCGTGCCGCATCCCCTGCTTCATCCGAGAGCGGGAAAGGCTCGGTCTCTTGCGAATAGAAAGCGTCTTTGTCTTCGCTGCGGGCGCGCACATGTTGGTAGACAGCAGCAAGAAACACTTCTCCCGGTCCATGGGGGGCGGAAAGCCGGTTAGGCCAGCCTTCACCAGCCAGAACGCCCGCCGCCGAGACCACCTCATCAAGCGTCTTTACGGCGTCCTCATTCTCGGCCACGAGATCTTTCAGGCGATCTTCCAGGCCCCGCGAGCGGCTGCGGGCGCGGCCTTCTGGGCCTCTGATCCAACGGCGCAGATCGGCCATCTCGCTGCCGGACACGGCGGCGGCAAAACCGGAATCAGCGGCGTCGAAAAGGTGATGGCCCTCGTCGAAAACATAACGCACATGGCGTTCACCCGCGGCATCGGTGGTTTGGTCAGGCCCCAACCAGTCTTGCGCCGCGTTGGCGATCACCAAAGCATGATTGGCCACGACAATCGGTGCCAGCTTAGCCCGCCGCACAATCTTCTCGATGAAACAGACGCGGTAATGTGGGCAGGCGCCATAGATGCATTCGCCGCGCCGGTCGGTGATCTCGCGCATCGCCATCTGGCCTGCGAGAAAGGCGGGAAATCCGGCGCCCGAAATATCGCCATCCGGCGTGGCCGAAACCCAGCGCGCGATCAGTGCCAGCACAATGGTGCGCGGTCCTGGCGCAAAGGCGGCGCGTTTCATTGCCTCTTCAAAATTCAGCAAGCAGAGGTAATTCTCGCGACCCTTACGTACCACCGCTTTTTCTTCGCGCTCAATCGGATCGGGATAAAGCCGGGCGATTTCCTGCACGATCTGGCGCTGTAGATTGCGGGTATAGGTCGAGATCCACAGGCCCGGCCCGTTTTTCTCTGCCCACAAACTGGCAGGCGCCAAATAGCCCAGCGTCTTGCCGATGCCGGTACCTGCTTCCACTAGCGCGATCTTGGGCGCACCGGCGCGCTCGCGCGGCTCAAAAGCATAGCTGGCCGCATCGCTATAGGCTCGCTGTTCGGGGCGTTCTTCGCCGGAGAGGCCGACAATTTGTTGCAGCCGTGCACGGGCTTCGGCGGGCGCCACGCCAAGCGAAGAGGCTTTGGCCGGGGCAGGGGCATCTTCCCACTCACGCAAAGTCCGCCACACTTCGAAACCGGCCAGCGGCGCGCTTTGCAGATCGGAGGTTCCCACAATCTCGAGGATCAGCGGCGCCCAGCGCCAGCCCGCTTTGGCCAAGGTTTGCGTCATTGGCCGCATCGCCGATTTCACGGCTTCCGGCAGAAACGGAATCTCGAGCAGAAGCTGGTCGGCGGCTTGTTGCAAGGTGGCGACCACTGCGGCGGGATTTTCCGGAACGGCAATGCCCAGCGCCCGCGCAATGCCCAGCGCGCTCGGCACACAAGGCTGACAGGGCCGCACGAAAGCGAAGAGCTCCAAAACGTCGTAGACCGGCCGCTCGATCGTCGTATTCAGCCGCCCGGCCACGAAACCGGCATGGGCCACCAGAACCTCGCCGCTGCGGAACAGTTCGGCCGCCGCCGCGCGCGTCAAAATCTTCAAACCACCGTCGAAAACGGTGGCGCCTTGGGCCGTCGGCACCAAAGCCTTCAGGCGTGTTATGATTCGAGAGTTGGACACGCCGCGACTATGCGACAGAAGCCCCTTGCGATGCTACCAGCCCCGGATAGCGGCTTTCGAGCACCAGCACGCTACGTTCAAATTCCAGCACCATCATCTGCGCCGCATTGCGGCGGGCATGGGCCGTGTGGCCCTCATAGACGGCATCGGAGAGCGCCCGCGCGGCAGCCACCACGGCTCTATTATCGAGATCGGAGGCCAGCGCCGCGATTTTAAGCCCTTGGCGGACCGCTTCCTGCCAATGCGCGCAGGTTGTGGCCTCTTGCAGGGCCAGGCTGTAGCGCTCGCCTTGGTCGATATAGACACGCAGCACATCCCACAGCGTATCGCCGAAAGCGGTTTCCAGCAGCGCAAAGGCGCGGCTTTCCGCCTCTGTCAGAAGGATCGGGGAATTCGCCAGGGGAGACGTTGACGCCATAATGTGCCAAGCCTAGCTTCCCGGCCTTTCCAAACCGTTTAAGGTTCCCAACACTGATGAGCACGCCCCTGTCCGATGTCGCGCTGAAAGCCCATGCTTGGCCCTTCGAAGAAGCCAGGAAGTTGCTGGCACGCAAGACCGCCGCAGAGGAGGTCATCTTTGAGACCGGCTATGGTCCCTCGGGCCTGCCGCATATCGGCACCTTTGGCGAAGTCGCCCGCACCACCTGGGTGCGCCGCGCCTTTCAGCTGATGAGTGATAAGCCGACACGCCTCCTCGCTTTTTCCGACGATATGGACGGTTTGCGCAAGGTTCCGGACAATGTGCCGAACCAGGAGATGCTGCAGGGCTATCTGGGCAAGTCGCTCACCGCCATTCCCGATCCTTTCGGCACCCATGATAGTTTTGGTGCCCATAACAATGCGCGGTTGAAAGCGTTTTTGGATCGCTTCGGCTTTGAATACGAATTCCTCTCCTCGACCGAATGCTACAAATCCGGCCGCTTCGATGAAGCGTTGCTGACGGTTTTGCGCAACTACGAAAAAGTGCGCGACGTCGTGCTGCCGACGCTCGGCGCCGAGCGCAAAGCCACCTATTCGCCCTTCCTGCCGATCTCGCTGAAGACCGGCATCGTGCTGCAAGTGCCGATTTTGGAATGGAATGCGGAACGCGGCACCATCGTTTACGAAGAGGACGGTGCAAAGGTCGAAACCTTGGTCACCGGTGGCCTCGTCAAGCTGCAGTGGAAGGCCGATTGGGCGATGCGCTGGCTGGCGCTGGGCGTCGATTACGAAATGGCCGGCAAGGATTTGATCTCGTCGGTCGAACTCTCCTCCAAGATCGTGCGCGCCATTGGCGGCAAGCCGCCGGAAGGCTTCAACTACGAGCTTTTCCTCGACGATCAGGGCCAGAAAATTTCCAAGTCCAAGGGCAACGGTTTGTCGGTCGATGATTGGCTGACCTACGGCTCGGAAGAAAGCCTCGGCCTCTTCATGTTCCAGAAGCCGCGCGCCGCCAAGAAGATGTATTTCGATGTCATCCCGCGTTGCGTCGATGACTACATCACCTTCCTCGACAATTACCGCAAGAAAGATCTGGAGCTGGCGCAGAAGCTGGAAAATCCAGTCTTCCATCTGCATGGCGGCAATCCGCCGGACGAGACCTATCCAGTATCGTTTGCCTTGCTGCTCAATCTCGTCAGCGCCTCCAATGCGCTCAATCGCGAGGTGTTGTGGGGCTTTATCCGCAGGTATGCCGCTGACGCTTCGCCCGAGAACAATCCCGGCCTCGATAAGCTGGTCGGTTATGCCGTGCGCTATTACGAAGACTTCGTGAAGCCGACCAAAAAGTATCGCGCCGCGTCTGAAAACGAACGCGCCGCGCTTGCCGAGCTTGCCGAAAAACTGCGTGGCTTTGGTGCCGAACGTGATGCCGAGAAAGTGCAATTCGAAATCTACGAAATCGGCAAGAAATACGGTTTCGAACCGCTGCGCGATTGGTTCAAAGCGATCTACGAAGTGCTCTTCGGCCAAAGCCAAGGCCCGCGCTTCGGCTCCTTCGCCGTCCTCTTCGGCAACGACGAAACCGCGAACCTAATCGACCGCGCCTTGGCGGGAGAGTTCGTGGAGAAGAGTGAGTAGGAAATAGTGAGTAGCGAGTAGAGAACCAAATTCAGGCTTGATCGGGTCGCCTAATCAAACTTTTTCACTACTCACTACTCACTACTCACTACTCACTACTCACTACTTTTCACCACACCCCCGGCAGCACGGCCCACGTCCGCTTGGCATGGGCTTCGAATTCTGCGCCGAAGGCCCCGCGCAGCGCGGCTTCTTCGACGATGATGCGCAGGCTGTAGCCGAGCAAAGCCCCGAAGAACGCCGCGGCCAGCGAGAACCAATTGCCGAAGGCCAGCCCCACGCCAGTGATAGTGATCAGCCCTCCGGTGTAAGAGGGATGGCGCAGAAAGCGATAGGGTCCATGGGTGACCAGCCGGTGCTCGTCCAGAATGCGCACCGAGGTGCGGAAATGCTTGCCCAAGGTGAGCACCGACCACAGCCGCAAGACAATGCCCGCCCACATCATGGCGAAAGCCGTCCAGAACAGCGGCTCATAGGGCAAGGCAATCTGTGCCCAGGGCCACAGATGCGGCGCCCAGAAGGCCAGCGTGACGCCGCCGCCGATGCCAAGGAAGATCACGAAGATGCTGCCGCGATCTTTCTTCTCGCCGGAGCCCTTTTTGATGTCGCGGCTGAAGATCCAAATCTCCATCAGGATCCAGGCCCAATAGCCGGTCCAAAACGCAAGGCGGATTACGTGTGGGGCGGCTAAAGACGTGAAATTGGCCATGGCTCTCTCCCGAATTCCAAGAGAATATAGACTACTCTGCAATACAGAGTAAATGGCCAAGCAGATTAAATCGCATACTGCCGCCAATCCTACTGGCTGGCCCAGATGATGCGGTGGATGAAGAGGATATCGCTCAAGGCAAAGGAGCGGTCTTCGTAAGCCGGGTTGAGCGATTTCAGCTCGACGCGTTGCGCCGTTAGCCGGGCCAATTGTTTGGCCATCACTTCGCCTGCAAGTGTCTTGACCACCACACGGTCGCCGCGGCGTGGGGCAGCGGCAGGCGAGACCACGATGCGGTCGCCGTCGCGATAGACCGGCTGCATGGAATCGCCGGTCACCTCCAGCGCATAAGCATGGTCGTCGCCGAGCTCCGGGAAGGGGATTTCATCCCAGCCCGATCCCGCTGGGAAACCCGCATCGTCGAAGAAGCCACGCGATCCGGCTTGCGCCATGCCGACCAAGGGCACCAGCCGCAGCCGTGGCACCACAGAGGCGCCATCGGTGCTGACCAGCGCCACAAATTCCTCCAATGAGGCGCCGGTGGCGGCGAGAATCTTGGCCACGCTTTCGGTGGAGGGCCAGCGCAACTTGCCGTTCGGCGTGCCGCGTTTGGACTTATTGAAGGTTGTGGGGTCAAGCCCGGCTTGCTTGGCGAGCCCCGAAGCCGACAGCTTGTTCTTCGCGGCGAGGGCGTCGATGGCTGTCCAGATTTGTTTGTGCGTCAGCATCTCGGAAATTCCACTGGGCGGTTGAGCCAAAACGCGGCTTGCACTGAGGGGCTGTTTTGTGGCGCTTTCCTGGTTCAGGAATTTTGCGCCAATGATACTAAGAAGGTGATCCCTGATATTGGTTATTGTTCCTATGTCAAGGACGCAATAGGAATTACCACTTTGGGGCACTTTCCGTCTAGAGGGTTGCTGTCATGGATTTGGTTGTCGCGGCGATACGGCTTTTACCGCCTGAGCCCGCCCACAAGCTGACGGTGGAATTGGCCGCCCGTTTCAGTGCTTTCCTGCTGCCTGCGCCCAAGGATGATCCCCGCCTCGCGGTGAAGGTGCTGGGCCTCGATTTTCCCAATCCGCTCGGCATTGCCGCTGGTTTCGACAAGAACGCCCGTGCCTATCGCGCCATGCTGAAGATGGGGCTGGGCCATGCCGAATGCGGCACGGTCACCCCGCGGCCCCAGCCTGGCAATCCCAAGCCGCGCATGTATCGCCTGCCGGAAGACGGCGCTGTCATCAACCGTATGGGCTTCGACAATGACGGCATGGAGGTCATCGCGGCTCGCCTGGCCCGCCGCGGCAAAGGCATCGTCGGCATCAACATTGGCGCCAACAAGGATAGCGCCGACCGCATTGCCGATTACCGCACCGGCTTTGCCCGCCTTGCCGCCCTGGCGGACTACGTGACAGTCAACATTTCCTCGCCCAACACACCGGGGCTGCGCGGCTTGCAGGGGCGCGAGGATTTGCATCGTTTGCTCGGCAGCTTGATCGAGGCGCGCGGGCTTTCGAAGATTCCGCTGCTGCTGAAAATCGCGCCCGATCTCGACGAGGCCGCGCTCGATGATATTGCCGCCGAAGTGCTGAGCGCCGGCCTTGACGGCATGATTGTCACCAACACCACTATCGCGCGGCCGGCGACACTGCAAAGCCGCCACGCGGACGAGACGGGTGGCCTCTCCGGCAAGCCGCTCTTGGAACCCTCGACGCGCATCCTTGGCGAAATCCGCAAGCGCGTCGGCGCGAAGGTCGTGCTGGTGGGTGTCGGCGGTGTGGCTTCGGGCGAGGACGCCTATCGCAAGATCCGAGCGGGTGCGAGCCTCGTGCAATTGTACACGGCGCTCGTCTACCAGGGCGGCGGTCTCATCCCGCGCATCAAACGTCAGCTCCTAACATGCTTAACGCGCGACGGCTTTTCGTCCGTCAACGAGGCGGTCGGGGCCGACATCGCCGGGTGATCGCTTTTGGCGGAAAATCAGAGCCGATAACGCTTATTCGCGCAGCGTATTGCCTCGTTGCTGTGCATCCAGCCTCGCGCAAAAGCCTCTAGAAACGGGCTTTTTCGGCGACGTCATTTCGTGCAGGATGTCTCCCAGAGATACGTCCCGGGGGGAACGGCGATGGGTTGGGAAGAAGTGTGGCGTATGGCGATGAAGCATTTCATCGCTGAACCTGTCGAACTGCGCATCGTGATCGGATTGGTTTTGCTGTTCCTGGCGCTGATGGTCATCGTCGGGCTGAAGCACGCATTCCGGCCCGCAGGGCCTCAGCCAGAACCGCGATTGTCGGAGACGCCCCCCGCCCGCAAAACTACGCCCCTGATGGTGGCACCGGTCGCCTTCGCGGAGGTTACGCCCGCTGCCAAAACCGCGTCGCAACCATTCCGTGTGAACCAGACTGCGATCCGCGCTACGCGAAAGTCAGTGAAGCAAACGATGAAGCCTTTCGCGCCGCCGCGGCCGCAAATTCGTCGCGCGGAGGCGCATAAACCAAGATTCACGGAAGAACACGCGCCCTATTCGCCACTGCCTCCCCGTGGCTGAGGCGGCGTGCTAGGGTGCGGGCCTCAACGGGGGTGGGGTACTATGGCAGACGATCTCAGTAAGCTGTTGCTGCGTCTTGGCGTCGGGGGCCTGATGCTGTTCCACGGCGTGCATACGCTGCTGACAGGGCTGGACCCGCTCAAGGCCATTCTATCCGCCCATGGATTACCGGAGGCGCTGGCCTACATCGCTTATTTTGGCGAAATCATCGGGCCCGGGCTGGTGCTGATCGGCATCTTCGCGCGCGTCGGCGCTGGCCTCATCGCTCTTGAAATTGTGGCTTTGATCGCGCTCGGCGGTCTTGCTCAGCTCGTTTCCTTGTCGCCGGGCGGTGCCTACGGTTTGGAGACCGAGCTGCTGTACCTCTTTGGCGCCTTGGCCATCGTCATTGGCGGCGGCGGCAAATACGGCCTCGCCCGGCACGACTAGCTATCCGTCATGGCCGGGCTTGACCCGGCCATCCAGCGGCGAAACCTATGCAGACGGGGAAATGGATGGCCGCCTCAAGGACGGCCATGACGCTATGGGAAGCGATGCGCTTACTTACGCCGCCAATTTATCCAGCGCCTTCAGGATCGCATCGGTCATCGCGGTGGTGCCGATTTTGGTCATGCCCGGCTGCATGATGTCACCAGTGCGATAGCCTTCGGCCAGTACCGCTTCCACCGCTTTGTCGAGCAGCACGGCATCTTCGATGCGGCCAAAGGAGTAACGCAGGCACATGCCGAAGCTGAGCAAAGTGGCAATCGGGTTGGCCAAATCCTTGCCCGCAATGTCCGGCGCCGAGCCGTGGATGGGTTCATAGAGCGCTGGCTGGCGGCCATCAGCGCCCTTGGCACCAAGAGAGGCAGACGGGAGCATCCCGATGGAGCCGGTAAGCTGCGCCGCTTCATCCGACAGGATATCGCCGAACAGATTGTCAGTCAGGATGACGTCGAGAGTCTTGGGCGCGCGTACCAGCTGCATGGCGCAATTGTCGGCCAGAATGTCCGTGAGCTGAATATCGGGATATTCGGCCTTGTGCACGGCGTGTACGACTTCGCGCCACAACACACCGGTCACCATGACATTGGATTTTTCGGCCGAGGCCACACGCCCTGAGCGCAGCCGCGCCAGTTCGAATGCCACGCGGGCGATGCGCTCGATCTCATGGGTGTAGTAAATCTGCGTGTCGACGGCGCGTTTTTCGCCGTTGGCCAGGGTGACCATTTCTTTCGGCTGACCGAAATAAACCCCGCCCGTCAGCTCGCGCACGATCAGAAGATCAAGCCCGGCGACGATTTCCGGCTTCAAGGTCGAGGCATCTTTCAGCGCATCGAAACACAGCGCCGGTCGCAGATTGGCGAACAATTTCAGGTCGCCGCGTAAGCGCAACAGACCACGTTCCGGCTTCTTGTCGAAGGGCAGCTTGTCCCATTGCGGTCCACCAACGGAACCGAACAGCACCGCATCGGCGGCCAAGGCTTTGGCCATCATCGCATCGGTGGCAGGTTCGCCATGCGTCTCATAGGAAATGCCGCCGACCAGATCTTCCTCGGTGGTGTAAGCAAAGCCGCGGTTCTTGCCGTACCAGCCGAGCACGCGCTTGGTGGCTTCGAGGACTTCTGGCCCGATGCCGTCACCAGGGAGAAGGAGGAGATTATAGGTCATGGTCGTCACCCTTTTTGTCATGGCCCGCTACAGCGGGCCATCCAGATGGAGTGGGCTCAGGCGGGGAAGAATGTGTTCTTCGCTCTGGTCCCAAGTGGTACAGACGAAACCTGGGTGGCCCGCTGTTGCGGGCCATGACAGCTCTTCCTAAAGCCAAGGCGCCTGCAGCTTGCGGGCTTCTTCATAGCCCGTAATTTCTTTTTCATGCTGCAGCGTCAGGCCGATATCGTCCCAGCCGTTGAGCAGGCACTGGCGGCGGAAGGGATCGACCGTGAAGGCAATTGTGCCGCCATCCGGCCCGTGGATTTCCAGGGCTTCCAGATCAATCGAGACAATGGCATTGGCGCCGCGGCTGGCATCGTCCAGCAGCTTGTCGATTTCGCTCTGCGGCAGGGCGATGGGCAGAATGCCGTTCTTGAAGCAGTTGTTATAGAAAATATCGGCGAAGCTGGGAGCGATGACGCAGCGAATGCCGAAATCGAGCAAGGCCCAAGGGGCGTGCTCACGGCTCGAGCCGCAGCCGAAATTGGCGCCTGCGATCAGGATCTTGGCGCTGCGATAGGCCGGCTTGTTGAGCACGAAATCGGGATTTTCGCTGCCGTCGGGCAGCGTCCGCATCTCGTGAAACAGCGCCTGGCCGAGCCCGGTGCACTTGATGGTTTTCAAAAATTGCTTGGGGATGATCATGTCGGTATCGACATTGATCATCGGCAGCGGCGCCGCGACGCCGGAGAGTTGCGTGAATGCTTCCATGGCGGGCGGGTTTTAGCGGCTCAGACCGGCTATAACAAGCGCTGTCCTTGTATTGAAATGATCGTGCGCTAAGCTGCCGCCATAAGAAGGGGGCAAGCCATGTTCAAATTCCTGTTTGGCCGCAAAAAGCCAACTTTCGCACCCGCTCCGGCGCCTGCTGCCGCGATTTCTCCGCCGCCCCCGCCCGCGCCTATTCCGGTGGTGACTGGTGGCGGCGAGGGCATCCACATCCCGCCGCACAAGCTGTCGCGCCGCAACCTGCATCTGCATTACGCCATTTCCTCCCTGCGCGAGGAGCTGGAAGCGGTGGATTGGTACCGCCAACGCGCCGACGACACCGAAGATGCCGGGCTGAAGGCTATCCTGCTGCACAATGCCGATGAGGAAATCGAGCACGCCGCCATGCTGCTGGAATGGATCCGCCGCAGCGAGCCACGCTTCGACAAGGAACTGAAGGAATACTTGTTTACCGACGGCCCGATCACGGGCGTCGAAGAAAAGGCGATGGGGCGGAGCTAGCTCCTTCCGCGTCGTTGTCGCGCCTATTCCCGCCTTGCTTGCAGGCCTATCCTATGCCCTGCCCAGACGGCTCCTCGAGAACGCCGCGGGCGGGAGGGTGCGATGGCCTTGATGGTATGGACCGATGAACTGGTCGATGGCGTGGCCTCGATCGACACGCAGCATCACGAACTGGTCGATTTGATGAACGCGCTTTACGACAGCGCGCTGGCGGGCGAAGGCGCGGTCACAGTCCGCCTTTTCGATACCTTGCTGGAACACACCGTCGCGCATTTTCGCCATGAAGAGTCGCTCTTCATCGCCACCGGTTATCCCGATGCCTCACGCCACCGCCATCATCACGAGCTTCTCACCGCCAAAGCTATTGAATATCGCGATTGCGCTGCGGCGGGTGATTTCAAAGCCCTCACCGCCGAGATCCTGCCCAAGCTGCGCGATTTTCTTGCCTTCCACATTTTGAAAGACGACAAGGAAACCTGCGCCTTCTTGAATGCGCAGGGCATCTCTTAGGCAAAAAAACAGCGCCACCGGCAAGCGATGGCGCTGCTCGATACGTGGCTCTAATCCAGCGTCAGCACCGTCACCGAGGCGGGGGCCAGAGTCACGGAGACTTTGCCGTCCTTCACCACAGCCGTGATGGCTTTCGGCGTCACGGTGTTGGGCGCCGTAAAGCTATTGATGGAATCGGGCTTCGGCGCTGTCAGGCTTTGGCCGTGCGCGTTGCCCGTTTTGGCATCCGCGATGCTGATCTCAAATTGGACCGCTTTGCTCGGATCGATATTGGTGAGGGCGATGACGATCTTGCCGTCCTTCGTCTTGGCCGCAATCACATCGACGCGCGGCAGGCTGGTGTCGCCGACCTTATAGCTGCCCGCATCGTAGCTCACCGGCACGAAGCTGGCATCTTGGAACGGCACATACATTTTGAAGACATGATAGGTCGGCGTCAGCACCATCTTGCCGCCATCGGTCAGGATCATCGCCTGCAGCACATTGACCATTTGCGCGATGTTGGTCATGCGCACGCGGTCGGCATGACGGGCAAAAATATTGAAGTTGAGCGCGGTTAAAATCGCATCGCGCTGCGAGTTCTGTTGTTGCAGGAAGGCGGGGTTGGAGCCTTTGGTCGGCGCCAGCCAAGCGCCCCATTCGTCAACCGTGAGCGAGATCTTCTTCTCGGGATCATACTTATCCATCACTGCCGTTTGCAGCTGGATCAGCGGCTCCATCTTCAGGGTCTCTTTCAGGACATTGGCATAGTCCTTTTCGCCGAAATCGGTCGCCGGCATATGCGGCGGCCAACCGTCGAACACCGTGTAGGAATGCAGCGACAAGCCGTTGAGATCGAAGGACCAGCCTTTGCGGTCCTTCCAAGTCTTCATCACCGCTTCGGTATAGGCGGTATCGGCAGTGCCGGGGCCGACGGCGACTTTCTGAGTCGGCACCTTGCTGTTGTAGTTGTTGATGAAGCGGGCATAGAGCTTCATCTGTTGCAGATAATCGTCAGGCGTCATCAGCCCGCCGCAGTCCCAGCTCTCATTGCCGAGGCCGAGGAAATTCACGCCGTAGGGCGCGGGATGGCCGTTGGCGGCGCGTTCCTGGCCGAGGGACGAGGTGGTCGGCGCCGTCATGTATTCCATCCAATCGGCGGCTTCCTTCACCGTGCCCGAGCCGATATTCACCGAGACATAGGGCTCGGCACCGATCTGTTCGGCGAAGTCCATGAATTCGTGGGTGCCGAAGCTGTTGGGTTCCACCGAATTGCCCCAGGCCGCATTGAGCCGGGCCGCACGCTTCTTACCGATGCCATCGCGCCAGTGATATTGGTCGGCATAGCAGCCGCCGGGCCAGCGCACGACCGGCACGTGTAAATCCTTCAGCGCCGCCACCACGTCTTTGCGAATGCCGCGCGTGTTGGGAATTTTGGAGGTTTTGCCGACCCAGATGCCGCCATAGATTTGGCTGCCGAGATGCTCGGTGAACTGCCCGAAGATATGGCGGTCGATCTTGGCCCCAGGTTGGGCGCTATCGACGCGAAGCGCGACCGTATCTTCGGCCAGGGCCGGGCTCAACGTCAGCAAAAAGGCAAAACAAATCCTTGGCGATAACGCGCGCATCGCAGCCTCCCATATTGTCTGATTTTTACATATGCCGCTTTGCCTCGTGCCGCAACGCACATTGCGGTGGGTGAGCGGCGGTCGAGCGCAGCGCGTCCCGCCGCGCCGGGCGTTCGCAGCCTAGCCGCAACACCGGGTTAAGCATTGGTAAGCCATAATCTCGGCTCGGGCGGAGCCCTTGGAGCGTGGCATGCAAGTGGCAGCGGCACAGATCAGCACGGCGCAAGCGGCCTCGGCCAGCAGCAGCCCAAGCTCGGCCATCGCCCGGCCAGATCCCGCCACGGTTGCTGCACAGAAACAGCAGGTGGCTAAGGCTGCCCTGGCGACGCTGACCCAGTCCCAATCCTCACAGAAGAGCCTTGCCAAAAGCCAAGCCAAAGACAAGGTCGATCAGCTTAAAGAGCGCATCAAGATGCTGCGCATGATGTGCGCCGGTGATCCCAAGGCTCTCGCCAAGATGGTGGCGAGTCTTTCGAAGGAATTGGCAGCCGCGGTCAAGCAATATACGGACGCTGGCGGTACAGACGCTGTCTCCGCCGATGCGGCCCCCGCCGACACCACTGCCGCTGCGGCGTCGGATGCTCCAAAGGATGCCGAAGCAAGCCCTGCAACCACGACCCAGGCTGACGATTCCGCCCAAGGCCCGCAGGCAACCGGTACCACAGCGGCGCCGCAGCAAACTGGCGATGCAGCGCAGAAGAGTGACGCCTATCAGAAAATGGTCGCGGGTCTCGAAAAGCAGAGCCAGATTCTTCAGGCCAAATCGGCGGACGCCAAGGACAGCACCGACTTCATGACCCAAGTGCGCAGCTTAGCTGATCAACTCAAGACCTACCTCAAGCACGCCGCCACTCACTTGGACAAAGCCCAGCAAAATACCAACACCGACGTGGCGGACGCCGACAAAGCGCTCAAGGAGGTCGATAAGGCGGTGAACGAATCCGACGCGGCGGCCGCTTCCGTCAAAGTCATGGGCGCCGCCCTAAACATCTCTGCCTGATTACGCTTCGTCCGCCGAGCCGTCTGGCACCGCTTCGTGGAAATGCGTCAGTTCCACCACGATTTGTCCATCCGCTTGCCGCGACAGGATGTCGATGAAGCGGTGGCGCCACAATATCTCATGCGGGCGATAAGAATGGCGGGCAAAGATCACGGCCGCCAGGGTCTCATCGGTACCCGAGAGCATCGCCACGATCTCGCCCTGCACGGCCTTCAAAGACTCGGAGGTGTGGCCATAAAGTGGGCTGGTCTCGTCCAAGCGGTGCATTACGGTCCAGGATAGCGCGAACAGAGACGAACGCGCCCGCACCAGGCTCAGTTCTTCGAAGCGGCGCATGGTGTGGCCTTCGCGCGTGGTCTGCTGCCAAGCGAAATTGACCGCGATATTGGCATCAAGGATTTGGTTGCCGCGCTGATTGGCAGCGCGGAACATCAGCATCGGTTCACCATCAAAGTTGGTGATCACTGCGATGTCGGAAAACAAAATGCGCGCCGTGGGCCGGGAAAAGCGCGAGAACACCGCGCCTGTGATCAGCGCCACATTCAAGACGCCAACAAAGGCTTCGATGATGACGACGACATTGACGTAGGTGCCTTTCGGCGTCAGCACGCCATAACCGATCGAGGCGATGGTATGCACGCTGAAGCGGAAAGCATCCCAGAAATTGCCCGGCTCGGCGTGCTCGATGCCGTTCGGGTCCACCATGTATAGCAGCGCAAAGGCGCAGTTGAGCGCCACGAAAAACGCCGCCAGCATGAGCAGGAACAGCGGCCACGGCATCACCAGAATGGCGTGGTAAAAATCCGTCCAACGCGAGCGGTCCTGCCCCTTGATGATGGCGAGACGCCGACCGGGTGGCGCCCGCCATAGTGAGACATGTTCCCGCTTCTTGCGCCGGAAACGCTTGCGAAATTGCTCCGGCAGCAGGTTAACCACGGCCTTGCCCGGCGCGATACGCCGCCCACAGCGTGTCCGCGTCGCGGCCCAGCTGGTGCAGATAATCCCAGGTATAAAGGCCGGTCGCATGGCCGTCATCGAAGATCAGGCGCACGGCGTAATTGCCCACCGGTTCGATCGCTTGGATCGCCACCGCCTCTTTGCCGGTGACGGTAATTTTTTGCGCCGGGCTGTGGCCTTGCACTTCGGCGCTGGGCGATTCCACCCGCAGATATTCCGCAGGCAGAGCAAATTGCGCGCCGCCATCGAAAGACACGGTCAATGTGCGCTTGTCGTGCGAAAGGCGTAGTTCGGTCGGCCAAGGGGGCATTTGCTGTCGCGCTCCGCGTCGGAAAGAACGCGCGCTTCATCGGCGCGCATGATGGGAATGCCGCCGCGGATGGGATAGGCCAGCCCTGCCGCTTTGCTCACCAACTCCTGGCGGGCGCGGTCGTAGGAGAGCGTCGTCTTGCTCACCGGGCAGACCAGAATTTCGAGCAGCTTGGGATCGGTGTCCATGGGTGCAATCAGTTGACGGATTCGGGTCCGGGCGGACCGGCATTGGCCATTTCCAGCAGTGTCACCAGCGTATCCACGCGTTCATCCCAACCCGGCGCTTCCAGCAGCGCTTGTTTTTCGGCGGGAAGGAAGGGGCAGAGCATGGCAAGCGCCGTCACCAAAGTTTCCGGTGGCGCGCCCATCACGCTTTTCCAATCGGCCTTCAAATCGCGGCTGGCGAGATATTCTTTCAAAGCAACGATCAGCCGGTCGCGGGGAAAATTGGTTTCGTCCGCTGGCATCAGGTCTTCCAGGAAGGGCTCGAAATCGGGTTTGATCAGGCGATAAGGCAGATCCGTTTCAAGCTCTTCGGCTAGGCGGAAGCGGCAGACGCCGGTCAGGGTGATGAGATAGCGCCCATCCTCATTCTCGCGAAAACCGGTAACGCGCCCGGCACAGCCGACATGGGAGAGCGTGGGGCGGAGCACCTTGTCTTCGCTTTGCGTCGGCTGGATCATACCCATCAGGCGGTCACCGGCCAGCGCCGCGTCCACCAGCGCTAGATAACGCGGCTCGAAGACGTTGAGCGGCAGTTGTCCGCGTGGCAACAGCAACACGCCCGTCACCGGAAAGAGAGCGAGGGTTTCAGGCAGATCGTCGAGCGTGTTGTAGATGAAAGCCATGGCGTCACGAGAACAGGATGGAGGAAAGTTTGCGCCGCGCTGCGATGGTGCGCTCATCCGTCGGGCCCATCGCTTCGAACAGCGTGACGAGATGCTTGCGCGCGCCGTCGTCATTCCATTTGCGGTCGCGCCGTACGATGTCGAGCAAGGCTTCGATGGCGCCGTCGCGATTGCCTTCGGCGTCGAGCGCGAGCGCCAGATCATAGCGCGCCTGGTGGTCGTTGGGATTGGCTGCGAGCTTGGCTTCCAATTCCGCATTCTTGCCCGCCACCGCGGCGGCACCTTCGCGTAACGAAAGCTCGGCAGCAACCGCGCGCACCGCTTCATCCTTGGCATCATCAGGGCGTACCAGAGCGAGCGTGGTTTTGGCTCGTTCCAGATCGCCGGTCTTCAGGTAACAGCGGGCCAGCCCCGCCGCCGCTTTGGGATTGCCCGGCTCATCTTGCAGCACATGGGCATAGGCTTGGGCGGCTTGGCCGATATCGCCCGCGGCAAAAGCCTGTTCGGCCATTTCCAGAATTTCGGCGGCATGGTTGTGGCCGCCGCCTTCGCCGCCTGCCAGCGTTTCCACGAATTGCTGGATTTGGCTCTCCGGCAAAGCCCCCATGAAGCCGTCTACCGGCTGACCGTTCTTAAAGGCGTAGACCGTGGGGATCGATTGGATGCGCAGCTGGCGGGCAATTTCCTTGTTCTCGTCAACATTGACCTTGACCATCTTCACCGCGCCGTTGGCCGCGATCACGGCCTTTTCGAGGTCGACGATGAGCTGCTTGCAAGGGCCGGATCCGGGCACCCAAAACGCGACGATCACCGCCACCTCACGCGAGGCCTCCAGAACATCGGCGGTGAACGTCGCGATGCCGGTATCCTTGATGTGGGGGCTGCTGCTGGGTTTTGCGGTGGTGCTGGAGCCGAACAAATGCATGCTGATCTATCCTGAAATACGGGCCCAAACATGGGCGTTCGGAGGCAGAAAGAAAAGAGGGTCACACCCCTCTTGGGCCAGCGGCGCCGTGCCCCCCTTTATCACCTTGTCTTGTCTGACAAATTGGTAAGAATGGTGCAACAGGGGAGTGGCAGCGATGAAGCGGATGGCATGGATCGTGGCTTTGATCCAATTTTTAAGTCTAGCCGCCCCCGTCTTGGCCAAGGATCTTCTCGACGAGACCCGTCTGGCAACATCCTATTACGGCGCCGATGCGGCCTGGTACGAAAATAACATCCCCTTCTTTGAATCTTCCGACCCCACCCTTGATGCGGTCTATTACTATCGCTGGCAGATCGCCCGCGCCCATCAGCGCGACCTTGGCGTGCGTGGCTATATTTCCACGGAATTTCTCGAAGACGTCAGTTGGCAGCTTTTCCCTTATGCCAGCCTCAACGATGCCACGGGTTTCCACATCTATGAGGGACGCTGGCTGCGCGACCGCCGCTATACCAATAACTACATCGATTACATGACCAGCGGTGGCAATGAGCGCCACTTCTCCGAATATATCGCCGATGCGGTCTATGCCCGCTTTCTCGTCGATGGCGATCTGCCCTACGCGGCCAGCAAGCTGTCCTTGTTGAAGAAGACCTATGCTGATTGGGACGACCATTTCGACCGTTCCAAAGGTCTTTATTGGATCATGCCGCTGGCGGACGCCACCGAGTACACGATCTCTTCCATTGATGCGAGCGGCGGCAAGGATGGTTTTTGGGGCGGCGAGGCGTTCCGCCCTTCGATCAACAGCTATATGTTCGCCAATGCGCGGGCTATCAGCCGCTTGTCGGCACTCTCAGGCGACCAGACAGCGGCGTCGGAGTTCTCGCAGAAAGCCGCAACCCTGCAGCGGACCATGCTGGAGGCGCTGTGGAGCCCGCAATTCAACCACTTCATCGACCGCTACAAAGCCAACAACGAATTCGTGAAATACTGGGAACCGATCCGCGGGCGCGAGCTGGTTGGTTATCTGCCTTGGGCCTTCGCCATGGTGCCCTCCGAGGCGCGCTATGAGACCGCGTGGTCCTATCTTTTATCGCCAGACGGATTGGCCGGGCCTGCCGGCTTGCGCACCGTGGGTCCGTCTTACGAATACTATATGAAACAATACCGCTACGACTGGCAGACGGAGCTGCGCGAATGCCAATGGAACGGGCCGGTCTGGCCGTTTCAGACCACGCAAGCGCTGATGGCGCTGCAGAATTTGTTGAATGACGAGCGCCAGCGCGCCGTTACGCGCGCCGATTATCTGCGGCTGCTGCGCCAATACGCCAAGATGCACTATCAGAATGGCAAGCTTGACCTGGAGGAGGATTACGATCCGGCCACCGGCAAGCCCATTGTCGGGCTTCCGCGCAGCCATCACTATTTCCATTCCGGCTTCGACGATCTCGTCATCACCGGTCTGGCCGGTATTCGCCCACGCGAAGATGATGTGCTGGAGGTCAACCCGCTGATCCCCGCCGATCCCACCGATCCGCAAGCGCTGCGCAGCTTCGCGCTCCAGAGTGTGCCGTATCACGGCCATCTGATTGGCGTGGTGTTCGATGCCGATGGCAAGAAATACGGTCTTGGTGCTGGTCTGACCATTCTGGTTGATGGTGCCGTCGCCGCCCATTCGGACAGCTTGAAGCGCATCACCCTGCCGCTCGCCCGTAAGGCCCCGGCCCCGATCGAACCGCGCCTCAACCTTGCGATGAATTTGTATGCCACAGGTTTTCCGCATGGCAATGCCTCGATCAATGCCGATGCACCGAGCCTTTACAAAGCGCTTGACGGTCGCGTCTGGTTCTTCCCTGAAATGCCGCATGGCTGGAGTACGGCGGGCGGCACGGGCGCTGAGTGGTATGCCGTCGATTTCGGCAAAGCCGTGTCGACCCATTCCGCCGAGCTCGCTTTTGCCGCGGATGATGTCAGCACCGTTGCGCCGCAATCTGTCCTTGTGCAAATAGGTAACGGGAGCGCCTGGCGCGATGTCGGGCGCGTCAAACCGCTCGCCAATGGCGTTACCAAGCTTGCCTGGACGCCGCGCCCCACCCAGCAGGTACGTCTGCGCTTCACGGTTCCTAAGGGCAAGATCGTACGCTTGGTGCAAGTAAAGGTGTTCTAGCCCGCTGTCTTTTCCGGAATAGCCAAAATGATCGGCTGATGGCCGCAAGCTTGGACAAAGCGCACCAAGTCATCCGGCGCGATGGCTGTGGTGCGGTCGTTGCGGAGGGGGTGAAAATTAAGCGGCGACAGCGCCAGTATGTCCTGATCCAGCACCACACGCACCGTGTGTTCCCCATCATTCATCAGGGCGAAGGGAGTGACCGAGCCGGGTGTAACCCCCAGCGTCGCCTCCAGCAGCTCGGCTGAGCCAAAGGAAAAGCGCGGGGCGTCAAGTTGCTTGGCAAGTGCGTTCAGATCGACGCTGAGATGCGCTTGCACCACCACCAGCCATAACCCGCCCTTCTTGTCCTTAAGGAAGAGGTTCTTGCTATGCCCGCCCGGCAGGCCATCGCTGATCGCCGCCGCTTCGCCCACCGTGAAAACCGGCGTATGCGCGTGAGTCGTGGAAGCGATGGCGAGCTCTCTGAAACGCGCGTAAAGCGCAGCTTCGCGTTGGTCGGCGTCGCTCATTTGCCCAATCTCTCAGCACCAAGCATGTTTTGTGACACCAGGTTTGTGACAATCAACAGGCTCATCCCCAAAACCGTAGTGCACCTGCCACAGCAGTGGGCAAAGCGTACCTCTGCGTCGGGGAGTTTGGTTGACACATATCTGCAGCATCAACACATTCCCTCCAACAACAAAAAATGCGCGCTAGGAAGGCACTGAACCACATTGGCCGAAATTTCGGCATTTAAGGGGTGTATATGATGGGCAGATTGTCCCAACTCGGCAAGTTTACGACATATCTTCTGCTCTCGGCGGCTTTTGCCGGCCTTGCGGAGGCGCAAACCGTCGAAGAAGTCACTGTGACCGCGCAGCGTCACGCGGAAAACATCCAGGACGTGCCGATGTCGGTGGCGACACTCGACACCACCCATATCGAAGCGCTGTTTGAATCCGGCATGGATGTGCGCGCTTTGGCCAATGCGCTGCCCAATGTTTACGCCGAATCCTCCAACGGCCGCGTCGCCCCGCGCTTTTATATCCGCGGTCTCGGCAACACCGATTTCGATCTGGCCGCCTCCCAGCCGGTGTCGATCATTCAAGACAATGTGGTGATGGAAAACGTCATCCTGAAGAGCTCGCCGCTTTATGACATTGGCAATGTCGAAGTGGATCGCGGCCCCCAAGGCACCCTGTTCGGCCGCAACACCACCGCCGGCATCATCAAATTCACCAGCGTCAAGCCGAGCCAGGATTTCGATACCAAGCTGATCGCGTCTTATGGTGGCCTCGGCACCGTCAATGTTGAAGCGGCTGCCGGTGGCGGTCTCACCGATACGGTGTCGGTGCGCGTCTCGGGCCTTTATCAGCATCGCGACAATTACATCGACAACGCCTATCTGAAGATCAACGACGCGCTCGGCGGCTATGACGAAAAGGCCGGTCGCGTGCAGGTTTTGTGGGCGCCGGTGGAGAAGCTTTCCGTCCTTCTCAACGTCCATGCCCGTTCGCTGGATGGTACCGCCGCGGTATTTCGCGCCAATATCCTGACCAAGGGCTCGAACAAGCTAAACAGCAACTACACCTTCGACAAGGTGTATTTCGATGCCGGCGCCAACAACCCGCAGAAGTATAACGGCATCGGCTCCTCCGCCGAGATCGCTTATGATTTCGGCCCGGTCACGCTGACCTCGATCACCGGTTACGAATACACCCACGGCTACTCGCGTGGCGACATCGATGGCGGCAATCCCACGGGCCCGGGCGTCATCTTCTTCCCCTCGGAATCCCAGGACGGCTTGAATTATCTGCACCAATACACGCAGGAAGTTCATCTTGCGTCTAATCCCGGTGGCGCGCTGTTCTGGCAGGTCGGCGGCTTCTGGTTCGATACCGATTACGCCGACGCCACCTACATCTCCCCGTCGGACCCGACTTTCTCCGCGACAGTCGTGCGCCAGACCAACGTCTCTTATGCCTTGTTCGGGCAGGCGAGTTATCTGCTCACCGACGCCTTCAAGGTTACGGGTGGTTTGCGTTGGACGGCCGACACCAAGGGGCTGACGGCGAACGGTCCACTGATGGCAGCAGCCATCACCAAACCGGTACGTCTGGGCGGTTCGAACATCTCCTGGGATATCAGCGCCGATTACGCGCTGAATGAGGACGTGAAAGTCTACGGCCGTGTCGCGACCGGCTTTCGCGCGCCGTCGCTCCAGGGCCGCGATATGGCTTTCGGCAGTTCCTATTCCACCGCGCGGTCGGAGACCATCACCTCTTATGAAGCGGGTGTGAAGTCGGAGTTGCTCGACAATACCGTGCGCCTGAACTTCGACGGCTTTACGTATTACCTGCGCAACATGCAGCTCTCGGCTATCGGTGGTGGCGGCAACTCCGTCAAGCTGATGAACGCCCGGGCGGGCCTAGCCTATGGCTTAGAAGCGGATGCGGAATGGGCGGCACTCAAGAACCTCACCTTCACCGGTGGTGCGTCTTGGACCCACACTGAGATTCGCGATGCCAATCTCACAACGGGCGTCTGCGCCCAGTGCACGGTCACCAATCCGCTGAATGGTGCGGGCAATGCTTATCTGAATGGCAATCCCTTCCCGCAGGCGCCGGACTTCCAGTTCCAGCTCACGGCGCGTTACGCCTATCCGTTGGAGAATGGCGGCGAGCTCTTCGCCTATACCGATTGGTGGTGGCAGGGTTACACCAACTTCTTCCTCTACAAGTCGAAGGAGTTTCATACCAACGGCAATTACGAGGGCGGTCTCAAGCTCGGCTACGTCTTCCCGGACAAGCACTTCCAGATTGCCGCTTATGCCCGCAACATCACCAACAAGCCGAACCTGCAGGGCGGTATCGACTTCGACGACAATACCGGCTTCGTCAGCGACCCGCGCGTCATCGGCATCGAATTGTCGGCGCACGTTCCGTAGGCGCCTTCAACAAACGCTGCAGATGTGAAAACGGGCGGATCGCGAGATCCGCCCGAAGTTTATATGTGGGCTAGACGCCGTCGCGTGATGGCGGAACGTGGTGTTAGCGGGCGCCGGCCACCCGTTCGTAGGAGCCGTTGCTCGCGAAGATCTGATGCACCAGGGGTGCCGGGATGGCGTTGACTGCCGCATTGACGGCATTGGCGCGGCAGGTCGCGAATTCCTCAGCCGCAAGCGAGGGGGCGACCGAATAAGAGCTGTAGAACGCGGCAGCGCCACCGCAGGCCGAGGCAGCAGCCGCTTGAATGCGGACGAGAAGGGTGCGCGCGCCGGCGTCGGTGGAAAGGTTGAGATCGCGATAGCTGACTTCGACGTCCTTGCGGATCATGTTCGATTCGGCATGGGCGGCGCCAACGATCAAAGCGGCGGCGGTAAGAGCAGTACCCACAAATTTCAACATGGTGTTCTCCTTGGTTATCCGGGTCCGGCGGTTGTCCGGGTTACCGGTGGTCCGCGGCTCGTTGCTGAACCGCCCACCAAGGACAGCGCTGTCAGGGGTGCGTCAGAAAGGACCAAAACCTGATCGATTGCTGATTTGTGCCGATCTCTGACCGACTTTTGGTGCGCTGCAACACGCAATTTCCGATCAGCTGGCACGATTTGCCCAATCGGTCATCTTTTTGCACAATTTCAGTCGTTTACAATGCTTTGCGAGAGCTCGATTATGAGCCGGTCCAGGGAGGACGCGCTGAACTATTGCTGCAATGCGGGCGATTCCGCCATGGAGCCGAGTATGCGTGCCTCATTAACTCCGATCGTTTTGGCGCAAGAAGCCGATTTTCACCTGGGCGGTCTTCTTATCAGCCCATCCCAGCGACTGGTCGGGCCCAGCCCCAGCCATCAAGCCACAAGCGAGCGCTTGCAGCCGCGCATTATGCAGGTGCTGATTGCTTTGGCCCATCGCCGGGGCGAGGTCGTCAGCCGTGATGAAATGATGGCGGTGTGCTGGGGCGGCTTTGCCGTCAGCGACGATGCCATCAACCGCTGTATCGCGCGCATCCGCCGTCTCTCCGAAACCCATGGCGGCTTCACCTTGGAGACGATTGCGCGCGTGGGTTATCAGCTGAACGAAACTGGCGTCTCCGAGCAGGCCCCCGACTCGGCTCCGCCCCTGCTATCCGAAGCCAGTATGGCGGCCCTGCTTTCGCCAGACCTGGTAACGGAGGCCGAATACGCCATCGCCTTGACGGCACCTGCCGCAGCGCCGCCATCCTGGGTTGCTACACACGGTACGGTTGCAGCGACCGCTTTCGCCGCAGGCGTGCTTTTCACCGCCACCCTGTTCGTCGGCGTGCATTTTTTGCTGTGAAGGGCCGGGGTTCTAGGAAAGCGCGGGCAGGGCAAAGCTGAGCACTGCGCCGAGCGTCAAAGCGATCAGGCAGGCGATAAAGAAGAACGTCCGGCTCATGCTGCTGCCCAAGAATCTGCGGCGCGCATAGAGCAAGGCGAGGATGGCGGAAAGTGTCCCCCATTCAGGCCAAAGCATGGCCTTTCTGAACGGCGGCGAAAGGGGAGGGCGGAAACGCTCCGCCCTCCGATATTAGATTTACGGTGTGACCAGCTTTTCCGGGGCGATGCCGTAGCGCTGGGTATAAACTTTACTCACCAGCGGCTGGTTGAGGGCGACGACGGCCTTGGCGATCACTTGAATCGCGCAACGGCGGGCGGCGATGCTGTCAAATTTGGCGCAAGGATCGATGGCGGCATGCGCAATGCGGTCCAGCATCGTAGTGGCATCGACGTCTTTGGTCAGGTCGAGGTCGGCATGGTTGACGACGGGCGCGGTAGGCGTGGTTTCCGCTTGGGCGGCACCCGCGAACAACAGCAGAGCGGCGAGCGGTAGGAATGTATAGCGGGACATGGGGAATGCTCCTTAGAGGGGGGGCTCGTGGCGAGCGCGCATTCCATAGTCCTTCCGGCTGTCTGGGGAAAGAAAGGCAGCCGGACAAGCACGACAATGTGACCGCTGAATACCAATGGCCGCAGGCATTTTGTGCCTGCGACGCATAGTAAAATTTACGGCAATAAGCGGGCAATCCATTCCGGCAAGGCGAAAGCGGCGGCATGGACGGCCGGATTGTAATAGTCGGTCTTCAGCTTCAGGCGCTTGAAGGCGCGCGTGGCTTTGGCGATGCCGGCGGGCGTGCCCAGGCGGGCGCCTTTGCCCGACCAGGAGAGCGCCATGAAGCCGCCGATATAGGTAGGAACCACAGTCAGATAGAGACCGGAACGCGGGAAGAAGGCTGCCAGTTCTTTCAGCGCCTCGGTGATCTCGCCAGGCTGATAGAAGGGCACGCCGGTCTGGAATGTGGCGAAGCCGCCGGGCTTCAGCGCCCGCTTGATGCGATCGTAGAAGGTTTCGCCGAACAGCGCCTTACCGGGGCCGATGGGATCGGGCCGGTCGCCGATGATCAGGTCGAAGCGGGCTTTGTTTTCGGGGCGTGCCAGAAACTCGAAAGCGTCGGCGATTTCGATCTTGAGGCGCTTGTCGCGGAAGGCTTTGGCGTTGATCTCGCCGAAATGCTTCTTGCACAGCTCGACGACCTTGCCGTCGATATCGACAAGAATCACTTCTTTGATCGCCTTATGCTTGAGCGCTTCGTCGGCGATGGAAAGGTCGCCGCCGCCAACGATCATGACGCTTCTGACCTTGCCGTGTTCCAGGATCGGCAAATGTGTCAGCATTTCGGCGTAAGCTGATTCGTCGCGCGTGGTGATCTGGACGACGCCGTCGAGCGTCATGACGCGACCGTTCATCGGCGTGTCGAAGATCTTGATGTGCTGGTATTGGCTCTTTTCGTCCACCAGCGGTGCTCCGGAAAGCTCCATCGTCTGGGCGTAACCCTTGTGCAGGCGTTCTTTGAAGTTTGTCATGTCCCTCAGGCCTCAGAGCGATTTTCGGTGTCGCGCTTTTAGGTCTCGCTGCAGCGCGTGGCAAGGGCGCACACGCCAAGTTGGGTGTACCGCGTACATACGGCTTTGTTTTGCCGCGCTGGTTATCACACTGTCATTTTGCGCCTGTGCGCGCCCTTAAGTTCCCGGCAAGAATTATGACAAGGATCGCGACACAGGCGCGGCAAAAAACTTTGCAGGGGGGTGACAAACCGCTTGCATAGGGGGGGGGTACGAATATATTGCGCGCCGTTCTCTTCGGGGAACTGAGCGGCACGAGGGCCTTCCCTCGGGCCGCTTTCTTCTTGAGGCGCCCACCACCGCGAGGCGGGGGGCACAGGTGTCAACACTCTGAGAGGGTAGGTGCCAGGATGGCTCGACTCGAACTCGTGGCAGCGATCAAAGAAGCAAAGGCGCCACGCGCCCGCGCGACTGCGAGGACTGTCCCGGTTCCTATTCCCCCTGGGGATGAGGACCGCAAGGACCACTTCATCACTCGTAACGGACTGACCTATGCGGGAAGTCACCTGATAATCGATTTATGGGACGCCGAGGGTCTCGACGACCGTGATCGGATCGAAGCAGCATTGATTGATGCTGTGAATGCAGCGGGGGCGACCCTTCTGCACATTCACTTGCATACTTTCGATGATGGCGGAGGCGTTTCAGGCGTCGCCGTTCTCAGCGAAAGCCATATCAGCGTTCATACTTGGCCGGAAAAGAAATACGCGGCTTTCGATGTCTTCATGTGCGGAGATGCCGAACCTCGCAAAGCTCTTGCCGTGTTCAAGGCTGCCTTCAATCCAGGACGGCTGGTCATCGGTGAACATAAGCGCGGCGTGCTCTAATCAGCCTCAATGCGCGAGTTTCTATAAGGGCGGAAGCGGGCAACCGTTTCCGCCCTTTTTCTTTTCCGGTCCGCTGTGTTTCCCCGCGCGGTTAACTGTGTTGTGGAAAAGCCTCTGTCATAATGGCGGCCAGAGTGGCCGGAGCGGCGGGGACATTGCGATACGACGTTTGCATCATCGGCGCGGGCGCGGACGGTTTGACGGCCGCGGCGCATTTGGCTGCTCGCGGCCTGACGGTGATGCTGATTGAGCGGGGGGCGGCGCCTGGCGGGCGTTGTGAAACGGCCGAATTTACGCCCGGTTTTTTTGCCTCGCCCTTTGCCGACGAGCTGCCTGCTATGCCAGCGGAGATTTTCCGCAATCTGGATTTGGCGCGCCGCGGGGCCATTCTGGCGCCTTGTGAACGGCTCGCATCTTTCGTCGATCCCTTGCGCGCTGCGGTGATCGCAAGGGTGCAGGCGGATGCTGCGGGCGGCACCCCAAAAGCTGGGCTCTTCAAGCGTGCAGCGGATGAAGCGCCTTTTCCCGGCGAAGCTTTGTCTTGTCGCTCCCGAGCAGAACTGGAAGCGGTTTCCACCTCCGCCACGCTCTGTGATCCCGCTCTTGGCGGCAGCGCGCTGACCCTTTTGCAGGGCACGCCGGGCGGTTTGGTGGTCGGTGGGCTGGGCGCGCTCGGCAAAGCGCTGACGCGGGCGGCGACGGAAGCGGGGGCCGAAATTTCGCTCGGCGTCGAAGTGACCGATATTCGTCAGCGCCGGGGCCGCGCTGTGGCTGTTGTGCTGGCAGACGGGCGGGAGTTTGAGGCGCGCGCCATTCTCTCGACGCTCGATCTGAAGCGCACCTTTCTCTCCCTCTTTGCTTGGAATGAATTGCCCAAAGCTTTGGTCGAGCGCATCGGCGCGTTTCGCCCGGCGCCCGGCATCGCGCGCCTCTTGGTGGCGCTCAGCGCCTTTCCGGCAAAGCTGGACCCCGCACTGCTGCGCCATCCCATTGCCGTCGCCGCCGATCCCGAACACGCCTATCACGCTTGGAAAAGTGGCGTGATTCCGCAGCGTCCGCCCGCCACTGTCCGGCTTGTTTCCGCCGTCGATCCCTCGCTGGCGCCAGACGGAGCCGCCGTCGCCACCGTGACGCTCGGCGGTATTGCGCATCGGCTCTTCGATGGCCCGTGGACGCATGAGAAGCGCAGTAAGTTACAAGCCTTGGCGCTGACGTTTCTGGAAGAGGCTTTGCCCGGCACCGCCGCCACTGTCACGGCCAGCGAATTGCTGGTGCCGCCCGACATCGAAAACCGTCTCGGCCTCAGTGATGGCGATCTCCTGGGCGGTGAAATGTCGGCGGCTCAAATGCTGGGCTTTCGCCCGTTTGCGGAATGTCGCGGCACGCGCACACCGGTCAAAGGTCTTTATCTCGCCGGGCCGTCATCGACGCTCGGCCCGCTTGCCACTGGCGCTGCCGGCTGGGCCGCCGCGACCGCCATCCTGTGCGATTTGAAGGAGGAAGCGTGAGCGCGCTGGGCCAAGCGATTGTGGTGATTGGCGCGGGCCTCAACGGCCTCGTGGCGGCCACCTATTTGGCGCGAGCAGGCCACGCTGTAACGCTGGTGGAGGCGGATGGCTCGCCCGGCGGCATGTGCGCCAATCGCGTTCCGATTAGCGCTTTCGCCGTGCCGCCCGGACCGCATCTCTTCACCGCGCTCGATCCGCGCATCATCAAGGAGCTGGATCTCAATCTCGCTTTTGTGGCGCGCGATCTGCCGCTGATTGGTCTGCGTGCCGAGGGGCCGCCGCTGTTGCTGCCGCGCGATGTGCATGAGGCGCGGCGCCATTTGGCGCCACTCTCGCAGCGCGATGGGGAGCGTTTCGCTGCTTTCCGGCGCGAGCATTTCGCCTTCGCCCGGGCCATGCGCGCGCTATGGTGGGAGGAGGGCGAACTCACTGACGAACACGCCCGCGCCACGCTCAGGCGCATGCAGGTGACCTCCGCGGCGGCTTGGCTCGACGGCGCTTTCGAAAGCGAAAGCCTGCTCGCCGCTTATGCCTTCGATGTCTTGGCAGCAGGCTTGTCGCCGTCAGCCGCGGGCAGCGCGCTGCTCTTCACCTGGCGCGCGGCGCAGGAAATGTGTGGTTTGCAGGGCGCCGTCGCCATACCCGATGGCGGACCGTCCCGGCTGATAGATGCGATGATGAATACGGCCGAAGCCGCTGGCGTTGCCATCCGCTTTGAATCTGCCGTCCGCGCCCTCGAAACCGACGGTGAGCGCGTGCGTGGTGTGGTGCTGGCAAGCGGTGAAAAGTTGCCTGCTGCCGCCGTGCTCTCCAGCCTTTCCAAACGGCAGACTCTGATCGATTTTTTGCCGCCCGGCAGGGCGGGTTTTGCTACCGCCCGCGCACTCGAAAAGCCGCAAAGCTGCGGTGAAGCCAAAGTGCTCTTGACGCTCAGCGCCTTGCCCAAACTGTTCGAACAGCCCGGCCGTTATGTCATCGCCGAAAGGCTGGAGACCTCCGCCAGCGCCCATGCCGCGGCGCGAACGGGCGTCATTCCTGCCGATCTGGCCTTGGAAATCGTGGCGCTGCCGACGGGCGGAACGCCGCCGGTTCTGCTCTCGATTCTGGTGCGTCCGGTGCCGGTGGAACCCATTGGCGGCTGGAAGGATCAAGCCACTAGGCTGGTTCAAGCGGTGCTGCATAAGCTGGAGTTGCACATTCCCCAATTCACCGGCTTGGTCGCTGGCCTCGCTTTTGTGCCGCCTAAATCCCGCGATCCTTTCTGCATGAGCGCTATGGTGAGCCCCTGGCGCGCCCGTATCCAAACGCCTCTGAAAGGGCTTTATCTTTGCGGCGAGGCCGCCGAACCGGTGCCGTGTTTGTCGGGCCGCGCCGCGCGCATTGCCGCCGCCCTGGTGGTGGCGGATTTGCAGGAGGCCAAAACATGAGCCTTCTGGCCACGCCTTTTCACGCTCGCGCCGTCGAAGCCAATCGCTGCAATGCATGGGAGAATCGCGGCGGCTATACCCTGGCGCGTCATTACGGCAGCATCGCCGAAGAAGCGGTGGCGGCGCGTTTCGGCGCTGTGCTGGCGGATCTTTCTTGGCATTGGCGGGCGACCTTTTCCGGCGGCGATGTGGACGCCTTTGTGGCGCAGGCCTTCAGCCGCAATGGCGCCGCGCTCGCCATTGGCATGAGTCTGGACGTCTTGTGGCTCAACGATACCGGCGCGGTACGCGGGCGGGGCAGGTTGGTACGCATGGCAGCGGATCGCTTCCTGCTGCTCTCGCCGCAAGACGATCGCGACTGGCTGTTTTTTGCCGCCTCGCTGTATGGCGTTGCGTGCAGCGAGCACGCGCCGGATGGCCTGTTGGCGCTGATTGGGCCGACGGCGCGCAAAATTCTCACCGCGGCGGGACTCGACGCCGATCCACCGCCTTCGGGCCTCGTGAGCGTCAGCTGGCGCGGCATCGATCTCACGCTAAGCCGCCTCGGCCTCGGTTATGAGCTGTGGTGTGATGCTGATAGCGGCTTGATCATTTGGGACCGCTTGGTGGCGGCAGGCCGCGCCTTTGCTTTGCTGCCTGCGGGCCAAGCCGCCCTCGACATCCTGGAGGCGGAAAGCGGCCTCTTCCTGCCCGGCCGTGATTTTGCCCCCGCCCGCGAAGGTTTTGCGCCCCAACCCACGCCGCAAGCCTTAGGACTTTGCAGCTTGGTGGACCGCTCCCACGCCTTTAACGGCAAGGCGGGTTTTCTTGCTGCCGGGCGCGATACGCAACTTTCGGGTTTGCTGATGGGCGCCGAGACCGAGATCGCACCAAGGGTTTTAACCCATCGCGGCGCGGCCATCGGCAATATCTTGAGCAGCCGCTATTCGCCCGCTTTGCAGCGGATGATAGGATTCGCCCTTCTCTCCGGTTCGTGGCCGTCGGGGGAAGTTGAAGCTGGTTCGGCGCCGTGCCGCATCGTGGGTTTACCCTTCCTGCCGATTGGGCTATCGCCAGCGCCTACGGCCACAGAGCGTGCGACGGAAGGGGCGGGCGGCCCCGTTTAACCTAGCCAAAGGGGCAACCGAGCCGGAATGGTCAGCGATCCGGATACCGATCTAGTTGTCCGCGTGGGCAAAGGGGATCGTGCAGCGGCTCAGGCCCTGATGGCGCGTCATCTGCCTGCGATGCTGGCGGTGGCGCGACGGATGCTGTCCGGCCAAGCCGAAGCCGAAGATTGCGTACAGGAGGCGTTCCTCAAGGTTTGGACGCATGCTGCCCGCTGGCAGCCGGGCAAAGCCAAATTCGAGACCTGGCTCTACCGGGTGGTGCTGAACCAATGTTACGACCGGCTGCGCAAGAAAGTGCCGGAACCCTTGGAAGCCGCCGCCGATGTTCCGGACGGCAGCGAGGCGGCTGATCATGGTTTGGAAGTGGCCGATCTCGTCCACGAGGTTGACGCCGCCTTAAAGACTTTGCCCGAACGTCAGCGGGCGGCGGTTTTGCTCTGTCATTTCCAGGAGCATGGCAACAATGAAGCGGCGGAGATGCTCGGCATCAGCGTTGAAGCTCTAGAGTCCCTCTTGGCGCGGGGACGCCGGACGTTAAGATTGAAGCTCTCGCATCTGCGGGATGGAGCCTGACATGAACGACACGGATGATGCGGCTTTTGCCAGCAAATTTCTGAAGGCGCTGCCTACCCAGGCGGTTCCGGCCGCTCTGGAAGCACGCATTCTGGCCGATTTCGACCGCTTGGCGCTCGGCCGCGGCAAGGGCTGGATGGCGCGTTTCGCCTCCGGCTGGAGCGAGCTGTTGTGGCCGGGGGCGCCGCTCTGGCAACCGGCCTCATTGCTGGCTTTGTCGCTGGTCGTCGGCCTCACGGCTGGCGCCTTTGTGCCGTCATCAACCGCCGCGAGCACGGACCAGACTTATGCTGTCGCTGACACCAGCTCCGTGATGGACCTCTACAAGGACCTTTAAGATGATCCCGCAGCCCGCGCCACGCACCCATACGGCTTTGATCGTGTCGCTCTGCGTGAATCTGCTCTTGGCAGGCGTCATTGCCATGGCCGCTGTGCGCCATTTCACCGAACAGCCGGAGCCGCCCGTGGCCGCCGCGCCGGTTCAGCCGCCCGAGCGTGGCCAGATGCGCCAGCTGC
The DNA here is from genome assembly GCA_031291635.1 of Rhizomicrobium sp. Classification (GTDB taxonomy): domain Bacteria; phylum Pseudomonadota; class Alphaproteobacteria; order Micropepsales; family Micropepsaceae; genus Rhizomicrobium. The sequence goes on from JARLIR010000049.1 coordinate 33,537, forward strand.
TCTCGCCGCATTTCCTCAGCCATGTGGCACCGGATCAGGCCGTCAAGATTCGCGATATCGTCGACGCCCATCGGGAAAAACTCGATCACCTCAAAGTCGAAGCCAATGCGGCGCGGCGCGAAGTGCTGACGCTGTTCGGGGCCCCCGTGCTCGACAAGGACGCTCTTACCAAAGCCTTTGCGCGCACCCAGCTTGCCGATGCCGCGGTGGAAACCGAAGTCATGCATATCAGCGCCGAAATCGCGCCCATCCTGCCGCCCGCGCAACGCAAGCAGGCCGCCGATTGGCATGGACATCATATGATGGGCGGCATGATGGGCTGGCATCCCGGTCCCGACGATCACCCCCACGACCACGGGCGGGACTAAGCCCCACTTGTCATTCCCGGCCGAGCGGTCTGAAGCTGCGTGAGCAGCGAAGGAGCGCGAGGGGAAGGGAACCTAGGTCGGGACGTTGCCATTCACCAATAGAAATAGAACGGCGTACCTTTTGGTGGCACCGCGTTTGCGTAGCGACCTGGGTTCCCTTCCCCTCGTAGCCTTCGCCATGCTCAGTCTACTCGGCCGGGAATGACAGTCGGGTTTTGAGACGAGTAGTTCACCCCTTGGGCAATCTAAGTTCCGCACAGGTGCCTTGACCGAGCGCCGTTCCCAGCCGCACCGCGCCACCCATGCGCCGCGCCAGCGACACCGCGATGGCAAGCCCCAGGCCGGTACCAGTGGAAACACCGACGCGCTCAAAGCGGCGGAAGGCTGTGCCTGCACGATCGCGCTCGCCAGGGCTGAAGCCGCTGCCGTTATCGGTCACGGCGATAGCGACAGCCCCCGCATCTTCGCGGATCGTCACCATCACGCTGCCGCCTTCGGGCGTGTAGAGCAAAGCATTCGACAGCAGAATGGTGATGATCCGGCGCACCGCCATGGGATCCGCTTCAACCGGAGTGGCGCTGGCGGGCGACAGCACCAGGCCGATGCGGCGCGAGAAGGCGCGGCCAGCGTTTTCGCTGACACAAGCGCCGACCAATTCGGTGGCATCGAACGTCACCGGTTTCAGCGGATAGCGTCCCGCCTCCAGCGCGGCGAATTCGAGGATGTCCCCTACCTTGCCGTGCAGGGCGCGACCCGCCATGCCGATATCGCGGGCATATTCGATGTATTTCTTGTGCCCGACCGGGCCATAGAAGCCGCGCTCGATCACTTCGGCAAAGCCGATGATGGCGTTGAGCGGGGTGCGCAATTCATGACTCATATGGGCGACGAATTCATTCTTGGAGCGCACCGCTTCCACCGAAGCGCGTTCGGCATTGGCCAGCCGCACCAGCAATTTGGCTTCCGCGGGCCGTGTCGAACGCAATGCGCGGATGGCATCAGCGGCTTTGGCGCGGCGTTCAAATTCGCGCACGAAGATGGTCGCAAGCCAGGCCCCTACCAAGGCCGGGCCTAAGATCACAAAAATGTAGAGCGGCAGCGAACCATACCAACTGGCCACGGCACTGGGGTCTTCGATTTGCGCCCGCACTTCCACTGGCCAGCCGCCGACGGACGCCTTGACCGTCTCGCCCGCCTGCGCAGCGCCTGCCAGAACCGTCCCGGCTGTGCCCAAAACCGCAATGTTGTGCAAGGCCGCGTTGGGCAGCAGCGGATGGAAGGACACCGCCACCACAGTAACGCCTTGGCGAAAGGCGATGAGCGTGCGCTCCGCTGTGCCGATCACCACCGGCCTGTCGAGGGCCGCGGCCACGAGATTGTCGATGGGAAGGACTTCGCCCGCGCTGGCTTGCGTTCGTCCCAGCGCATCGGCTACCGCCACG
>JARLIR010000267.1 GCA_031291635.1 Rhizomicrobium sp.
ACTCACGCCCACAAAGCCGATCTGATCCATATCTTGCAGACGGCCGTCGCCACCGAAAGCTATTCCACTTACAAGCGCTTTTCTGATGGCGTGCGCGCCATGCCGCCGATTGCGCTGCGCCATTTGATGGATTTCCGCTCCTATGCCAGCGCCGTGCCTCTGGAGGAAGTGGAATCCATCACCGAAATCAGGAAGCGCTTGGTCACCCCCGGCATGAGCCTTGGCGCGCTATCGCCCGAAGCCCATGAAGCCCTCAACATCGCCATGAACCGCATCGGCGCCAAATCGGATTCCGGTGAAGGTGGTGAAGACCCGGCGCGCTTCAAGCCGAAAGCCAATGGCGACAATGCCAATTCGGCGATCAAACAAGTCGCTTCCGGCCGCTTTGGTGTCACCGCGGAATATCTGAATCAATGCCGCGAATTGGAAATCAAAGTCGCCCAAGGCGCCAAGCCCGGCGAAGGCGGCCAGTTGCCTGGCTTCAAGGTCACCGAGATGATTGCGCGCCTGCGCCATGCCACGCCCGGCGTCATGCTGATCTCGCCGCCGCCGCATCACGACATCTATTCCATCGAAGATCTGGCGCAGCTCATCTACGATCTGAAGCAGATCAATCCCGAAGCGCGCGTTTGCGTCAAGCTGGTTGCTGCCACTGGCATCGGCACCATCGCGGCGGGCGTCGCCAAAGCCAAAGCCGATGTTATTTTGATCTCCGGACACAATGGCGGCACCGGCGCCTCGCCCCAAACCTCCATCAAATATGCGGGCGGGCCCTGGGAAATGGGTCTGACGGAAGCCAATCAAATCCTGACCCTCAACAATCTTCGCCATCGCGTCACCTTGCGCACCGATGGCGGTCTGCGCACCGGCCGCGACATCGTCATGGCGGCGATGATGGGCGCTGAGGAATTCGGCATCGGCACCGCTTCGCTAGTGGCGATGGGCTGCATCATGGTGCGCCAATGCCATTCCAACACTTGCCCCGTCGGCGTCTGCACGCAAAATGAAAAGCTGCGCGAGAAATTCACCGGCACGCCCGACAAAGTCATCAACCTCTTCAGCTTCATGGCTGAGGAGGTGCGCGAGATTCTGGCCAGCCTTGGCTTCCGCAAGCTGGAAGAGGTCATCGGCCGTACCGATCTTCTCACCCAGATCAGCCGCGGCCATGAAGAACTCGACGATCTCGATCTCAACCCGCTGCTGGTGCAGGCCGATCCTGGCAACCACGCGCGCTATTCCACGCAAAAGGGCCGCAACGAAGTCCCCGACACGTTGGATGCGCAAGTGGAGAAGGATGCTTTCGCTCTGCTCGATCACGGCGAGAAGATGCAGCTGACCTACAACGTGCGCAACACGATGCGCAGCATCGGCGCCCGCATGTCGTCCCATATCGTGCGCAAATGGGGCATGACCGGCCTGCCCGAAGGCCATCTCACCCTGAAATTGCGCGGCTCTTGCGGCCAATCGCTGGGTGCTTTTGCCGTGCAAGGCATCAAGATTGAAGTCTTCGGCGACGCCAATGACTATGTCGGCAAAGGCCTATCGGGTGCCACCATCGCCATCCGCCCGATGATGTCGGCGGCGTTCGTGGCCCGCGACAACACCATCATTGGCAATACGGTGCTATACGGCGCCACCGCGGGCAAGCTCTTCGCGGCGGGTCAAGCGGGCGAACGGTTTGCCGTGCGCAATTCCGGCGCCACCGCGGTGATCGAAGGCTGCGGCTCCAATGGCTGCGAATATATGACCGGTGGTGTGGTGGCGATTTTGGGCCGCGTCGGCGACAATTTCGGTGCCGGCATGACGGGCGGCATGGCCTTCGTTTATGACGCCGACAAACGCTTCACCGATCACGTCAATCCGGATAGCATCGTCTATCAGCGCCTGGAAACGGCGCATTGGCAGGGCGTCTTGCGCAATCTGATCGAACAGCACCACGCCGAGACCGGCTCGGCTTGGGCCAATGAGCTCTTGGCGCAATGGGATGTCGAGCTGCCGCATTTCTGGCAAGTGGTGCCCAAGGAAATGATCAGTCGTCTTGCCTATCCCTTGTCGGAGGCGCGCGAGGCCATCCCGGCAGAGTGATACGCGACCACAACCAATCAATCTAAGATTGCGTTATGCCCGTGAAGCGATCATGCTTGGCTAAACCTCATGGGGGGCGGCCATGCAGTATGGATTTGTCACGATCGCCGATGTCGACGGTGAAGAGATTTTTATAGACGGCTCTGCCATGGCCGCGGGCACCGCGCCCGGACCCTTCCGCCTTCCCTATGGACTGCACAAATTCGAAACTCATGGCGCCTCCCAGCGCAGCAAGACAACGGTGATCGACCGCAAGGCGCTTGTCGTCCACTTCGATCCGATAGAGGCAGGGGGCGCGGTATGAGCAAAGTATCCCGCCTCGCGGCGTTAGCGCTGTGCCTAGCACTTTGCGCTTGCGCCTATCCCACCCGCAACCAACCCTTGGCCTCGTCCGACCCGACTTACGGCTATCGCTGGAATGCACTTGGCGCCGACGACATGCCGGAAACGCTGGTAATCGTCTCGGCCTCTGGCGGTGGCACGCGCGCGGCTCTCCTTGCACTTTCGACGCTAAAGGGCATGAACCAAATCGCGCTGCCCAATCACAAATCATTGGCTGATGAGGTCGACATCATCTCCTCGGTCTCAGGCGGTTCGGTGACGGCGGGATATTTCGCGGCCCAGGGCCCAGCGAAATTCGACACGCTCGAACAATTCCTGCGCCAAGACGGAATGTCGGCCTTGGCATGGCAGTATTTCAATCCGGTCGGTTTGGTGAAACTGGCCACCCCGCACACCGAACGCATCGATCCTTTGATCGACCGCTTCGACCAATACCTGTTCTCCGGCGCCACCTTCGAAAGTTTGAAGGGCCGCCGCCCCTTCTTGATCCTGAATGCCAGCGACATGGTAGAAGGCGTTCCCTTTGCCCTGACGCAAGGCAATTTCGACCTCATCTGCTCGGATCTGTCGAAGTTCAAATTGGCGACCGGCGTGGCGGCCTCGGCGGCCTTCCCCATCGCCATGTCACCGGTGACCCTCACCAACTATTCGTCTTGCCCGGCGCAAAAGGGTCTTGATCTGGCTTGGCCAGGCCTGGGCGCCGGATCGAACTGGTACGACAATTCCGAGGCTGTCGCCCATGGCCGTGTCGCCAAAGCCTATCTCGACGGCCGCTCAGCGCCGCATCCCAAAGATTACATCCATTTGCTCGACGGTGGCATCACCGACAATCTGGGCATCGCCGAGCCTTATCGCATGTTGACCACCACGGAGGTAACACCCTCACTTCTGAATGAGATCGGTAACGGCCATATCAAGCGCATCGTTTATGTCGTGGTGAATGCGCGTTCGGCGGCCAAATCCGGCCTCGATCAGCAGCAAGCGACGCCCGGCGTTTTCGACATGCTGATGGGCACCGTGGATGCTGGTATCGACCGTTCCAGCCTGGGCAGCTTTGAGCGGCTCAAGGCGTTGCTGCAGAGCGAATTGGAGGCAGCGGCTGACGACGCCGATGATGCCAAAGCGCCGGAACTCGCCGCGCGCTACCGTTTCGTCAGTGCTCACACGCATTTCGCGACGGTTGATTTCGACGCCATCAGCGACAGCGATTGCCGCGACAATTTCCACAGCATTGCAACGAGCTGGACGCTACCCCAGCGTCAGATTGATGCGCTGTTGCAAGTTGGCCAAGCTTTGCTGGTGCAAGATCCCGCCTTTCAGCAGGCCGTAACGGATTTGGACGGCAAGCCCTCCGGCGCCATACCGACCGTGGCGCAAGCCTGCACTGCCCTGCGTTTGGCGGAGTGACGCGCGGCAACACTGTGGCTTAACGAAGGGCGGCGTCTGCGGCACTCTGGCGACGAAATCTCCCACGCCCTGAGCACAAGTGCCGCGCACCAAACGCATCTTCCTTCTTGATGGCCATCCCGATCCGTCTCCCGAGCGGCTTTGCGCGGGATTGGTGGATGCTTATGCGGCGGGCGCTTTGCGCTCTGGCCATGAGGTGCGGCGTTTCGATCTCGGCATGATGACGATCCCCCTGGTGCGCAGCAAAACCGATTTTGACAATGGCAAAGCCCAAGGCGATGCCGCGCGGGTGCAGGACGCCATCACCTGGGCCAACCACATCGTCATCGTGCATCCCTTATGGATGGGTAATGTGCCCGCCATGTTGAAGGGGCTGTTCGAGCAAGTCTTCCGCCACGATTTCGTGCTGACCGACCCCACCGATCTCAAGTCCAAGAAGCGCCTGCAGGGCAAAACCGCCCATCTCGTGGTCACCATGGGTATGCCGAGCCTGCTTTACCGCTGGTATTTTGGTGCCCATGCAGTGCGCGCGGTAGAGCAGAACGTGCTGGCTTTGTCCGGCATCCGCCCCACCCGCCGCACGCTGATCGGTTCGGTGGAAAAAATGTCCGACGACACCTGCGATGCCTGGTTTAGCAAAATGCAAGCGGCGGGCGCCAAGGCGCGGTAACCTAGCGTTCTAGCAGGCTTGGGTCGCTGACATCGTGCACCCGCCGCGCTTTGATATCCGCTAGCAGTGCCTTCAGCCAATCACGGTCGAGATGGCGAGCTTTGTCCAGATGACGCAGCAGGTAATCGCCGCCCGTTGAGATGACCGGCTTCATGGCTTCGCGGATCGGTTCCAGCTTGGCGATGGCAGCGTCGAGCCTTTCGATCCGCTTACGAACGATCTCCTCCACCACGGCAAGATCACACAAATGCAGGAATAGCAGTGCGCCATACAGCGTCTGCGATACCGGTCCGTCCGTCTCGAATTGTTGGTGCAGAAGGCTGCGGAATTCGGTCCGCCCCGCTTTGGTGATTTTGTAGACGGTTCGCATTCCGCCGCGTGCCACACGCTCCTGCGAAACCGCCGCGATCAAGCCCTCTTTGTCGAGTTGCCGGATGGCATAGTACAGCGTGCCGACATCGACATCGCTGTAGCACTCCACCATCGCCGCGGTGAGCCGGCGCTTGATCTCATAGGGATGAAAATTGCCCCGGTGCAGAACCCCGAGAATCAGCAAAGTTGCCTTCATAGTATAATTAGACTATTATGATTTCACCAAACAAGGGGATTGTCATGGGGCGGACCATCGCAGGCATTGTGGCGGGCATTGTCGGCTGGGTCTTGGTCGCGACGATCCTGAATTTTGGCCTCCGCGCGCTTTTGCCCGGCTATCACGCAGCGGAACCGACGATGGTCTTCACCCTCGCGATGAAAATCGCCCGCCTCTCCATTGCCGCTCTGGCCGCGCTTGCCAGCGGCGCCCTGGTACGCGCCATAGCCCCTGCCAGCCGCTTTGCACCCTGGATTGCGGGCGGCATCATGCTGGCGCTGTTCCTGCCAGAGCACATCCGCATCTGGGACAAATTTCCGGTTTGGTACCATTTGACGTTTCTGGCCACCTTGGTGCCCTTGGTCTGGTTCGGCGCCCGGCTTGTCCGCCGGACCTAATCGGACTATACCCCCTCCCGGTATATACCCCTGGAGGGTACCCGGTGACGACAGCCGACCCCAAACTGCTTTCCCGTCTTGCCCGTATTGAGGGTCAGGTGCGCGGCGTTGCCCGCATGGTCGAGGAAGAGCGTTATTGCATTGACGTGCTCAACCAGATTGAAGCGATCAAAGCCGCCCTCACCAAAGTCGAAACCCAAGTCTTGAAAGGCCACGCCGCCCATTGCGTTGCGCATGCCATCAAGAGCGGCGATGCGCACGACCAAAAACAGAAATTCGACGAACTCGTGGAGTTGTTCAGCCGCTATGGAAAATGACACATTGCAAAGCCGCGACCCCGTTTGCGGCATGACGCCGAACCCCGAGAACGCCATCATCAAAGGCAACGACGCCCATTACAAAGGCGCGCACTACATTTTCTGCAGCATCAGCTGCCGCGACAAATTCCAAGCCGATCCGGAAAAATATGTTTCCTCCCCCGTTCACGGGGGAGGTGGTCACGCAGTGACCGGTGGGGGCACCGCCGAACCAGCAGCGACGGAACGGGCCAAGGATCCCGTTTGCGGCATGACTCCGTTCAAAGCGGTGGCCAAAGCCAAAGGCAACACCCTCACTCATCAAGGTACGGAATATTTCTTCTGCTGCGCCGGTTGCAAAGCGAAATTCGAAGCCGAGCCGGAGAAATATCTTTCCTCCCCCGTTCACGGGGGTGTTGGCGCGGCGCAAAGCGCTGCGACGGAGGGGGGATCCACCCCAAAACCGCAGCCCAAAAACGTCCTCTACACCTGCCCGATGCATCCCGAGGTCAAACAGATAGGGCCGGGCGATTGCCCGCTGTGCGGCATGGCGCTGGAACCGGCTGATCCCGCCGCGGCGCCGGACGACAGCGAATACCAGGACATGCTGGCGCGCTTCAAAATCGCGCTGGCGCTGACACTGCCCGTCTTCCTGCTCGCCATGTTTGGCGAAGCGGTAAACGGCATCATCGCCGCGCCCTTCCGCGCTTTTCTGGAAGCCCTGCTGGCCGCGCCCGTGGTGCTGTGGGCGGGCTACCCCTTCTTTGTCCGCGGAGTCAAAGGTGCCCTCAGCGGCCACGCCAATATGTTCACTTTGATCGCCATCGGCGTCGGCGTCTCGTTTCTCTACAGCCTAATCGTTTTGGTGGCGCCGTCACTGGTGCCGATGGTGTATCACGGCGACGGCATGGGCCCGCCGGTCTATTTCGAAGCCTCGGCCGTCATCGTCACCTTGGTGCTTGTTGGCCAACTCTTGGAACTGCGTGCCCGCGCCAGCACCGGTGCCGCTATTCGCGCCCTGCTCGATCTGGCGCCCAAAACGGCCCAGCGCCGCACTGCCAGCGGCAGTGAAACCATCGCCCTTTCCGATGTGGCTGTCGGCGATGTCTTGATTGTTCGTCCCGGCGATGCGGTGCCCACCGATGGCGAGGTGCTCGAGGGCCAAAGCGCCATTGATGAATCGATGCTGACCGGTGAATCCTTCCCTGTCGAAAAAGAGCCCGGTGCCACTGTCACCGGCGGCACACTGAACGGCACTGGCGCGCTTGTCATCCGTGCCAGCCGCATTGGTGCCGACACCATGCTGGCGAAGATCGTCGCTCTGGTCGCCGAAGCCCAGCGCAGCCGCGCCCCGACGCAAAGCCTTGCCGACAAGGTGGCCGCCTGGTTCGTGCCGCTGGTGACGCTGGCCGCCATCATTGCTTTCGCCGCTTGGCTCGCCGCGGGCTTCTCCTTCAACTACGCTTTGCTAGCCGCGATTTCCGTGCTCATCATCGCTTGTCCTTGTGCGCTTGGCCTCGCCACGCCGATGTCGGTGATGGTCGCGGTTGGGCGCGGCGCCCATTCGGGCGTGCTGGTGCGCAACGCCGCTGCGCTGGAAAAATTCGCTAGTGCCGATACGCTGGTGATCGACAAGACCGGCACCATCACTGCGGGCAAACCGCAGATCATCGCTATCCACACGGCAGGCGGCGCGTCCGAAAGCGATGTCCTCACTTTGGCCGCCGCATTGGAAGCCAAAAGTGCCCATCCCCTCGCCCATGCCATCAGCGAGAAGGCTAAAGACATCAGCTTGCCGCCGGTCACGGATTTCGCAAGCATCACGGGCCAGGGCTTGTCGGGAACAATCGACGGCACCACCATCCTGGTCGGCAATGCCGCCCTGCTCACCAGCCGCGGCATCGACAGCGCCACGCTGACTGCCGCTGCAGAAGAACTTCGCGGCCAAGGCGCCACCGTGATCTTCGTAGCGCGCGGCGACACCGCAATCGGTTTCGTCGCTGCCAAGGATCCGTTGAAACCACAGGCCCGCGAACTTTTGCAACAGCTCGCCGCCAGCGGCCTTAGCATCGTCATGGCAACGGGTGACGAGGAAGCCACGGCCGCCGTCATCGCACGCGAGGCAGGCATTGCCAAAATCCACGCCCGCCTTTCACCCGCAGGCAAGGCCGATCTCGTCAAAGCCCTGCAAGCCGAGCACACCGTCGCCTTCGCTGGGGACGGCGTCAACGATGCCCCCGCGCTGGCTGTCGCCGAGGTGGCGATTGCCATGGGCTCGGGCTCGGATGCCGCCATCGCCACTGCAGGTCTGGTGCTTCTCAAGGGCGATCTCGCCGCGCTGCTGCGCGCCCGTCATCTCGCCAAAGCCACGCTCGGCAACATGAAACAAAATCTGTTCTTCGCCTTTGCCTATAACCTGCTGGGCGTACCACTGGCGGCGGGCGTGCTGTATCCGTTCACCGGCTGGTTGCTGTCGCCTATGCTCGCGGCCGCGGCAATGAGTGTCAGCTCGGTTTCGGTGATCGCCAATGCGTTGCGCCTGAAGCAGGCAAAGCTTTAAGCTGGCGGCAACGCAAAGGCGGGGGTCATCGTGAGTGTCATCAGCCGGGTTTGGAATGGCAAAACGGAGCGCAAGCCGTGGCTGCGGCGCATCCTGATCGTTCTGTTCATCGTGCTGCTGCCCCTGCCGCTGCTCTACCTCCTCATCTTCCGCTTCGTTCCGGTTCCCGTCACACCGCAAATGCTAGGCGAGATGATCACGTTCAACGCGGTGCAACAGCATTGGCGCTCCATCGACAGCATGGCGCCCGCCCTCAAGCATTCGGTGATCGGCTCCGAGGACCAAGCCTTTTGCACCCATCACGGCTTTGATGTCGAAGACATCGAGTTGGCGTTGAAACAGCATGACAACCACCCGGGCAAGAAACTACGGGGCGCTTCCACCATCAGTCAGCAAGTGGCGCGGACCTTATTCCTGGCGCCGGTGCGCAGCTGGGTGCGCAAAGGGGCGGAAGCTTACCTCACCGTGCTGGTCGAATTCGTTTGGCCCAAAAAGCGTATTCTCGAGGCATATTTGAACCTGGTCGATTGGGGCCATGGCAATTTCGGCGCCGAAGCGGCCTCGCAGGCCTATTTCCACACCGCCTCGTCGCGCTTATCGCCGGCACAAGCGGCGCTGCTCGCCTCGGTTTTGCCCAATCCTGACAAGTGGCGCGCCACCAGGGCCCCGGCGCGGCGGATGTCGCGCGCCATTGCCCGCACCCGCGACGTCACGCGCGACGATCTGGATTGGTGCGTTCGTTAGGGCCAAAAGTACGAATTGCCTCTAGGAGCGCGGCGGCAGTTTTATTACAATGATCCGATGCGCCGCCTGACCCATCTGATTTTGCAGCCCGCCTCCCGGCTTGTCCGCCTCGTTATCGGCGAGAAACGTCTCGTCATCGATCCGGTGTCGGCGGAGGATTATCACGCCCAACACCCCATCTTTGAGGATGACGATGGCACGGTCTGCATCGGGCTGTGGGCCATTCTCGATCACGTTGAGGGCAATTATGGCGACAACCCGCTGGTACCCGAGGATGCGGTCGAACGCGCCGAGGCGCTGCGCTGGCTCGACTGGACCATCATGACCTTCGGCGATCAGGTCACCCGCCGCATCGTTTTTGAAAAAGCCAATCCGCGCTTCACCGGCGGCCCGACGCGCTCAACGCCCGATATGAACGTCATCCGGGCCGGGCGCGAAGCCCTGCGCGAGATTATCCCGATGCTCGGCGCCACCGTCGATGAGCGCGGCAATCTGGTCAGCCGGACCTGCACCATCGCCGATCTGGCGCTCGCAGCCCATATCTCGGCCCTGGATTATTTCGGCGAGGTGCCCTGGGAAGCCAGCGGCCCACTGAAGGAATGGTACATGCGGATGAAATCGCGCCCCTCCTTCCGCTCGCTCTTGGCCGATCGCGTGGCGGGCCAGCCGCCGGTCAAGCACTATGCCGATCTCGATTTCTGAACGAACCGCCGCCATTCGCGCCCGCGCTTTGGCCGAAGGCTTCGAGGCGGTGCGCATCTCGCCTGCTACGGCGCCGCCGCACGCCAGCGAGCGCCTCACCGCCTTTCTCGCTGATGGCCGTCACGGCGCCATGGATTGGCTAGCGCGCTATGCCGACCGCCGCGCCGATCCCATGGCGCTATGGCCGGAAGCCAAAAGTATCATCGTGCTCGGAGTCAATTACGGCCCCGATCACGATCCGCGTCGGGATCTTCTGGCTAGGGAGCGTGGCGCCATCTCGGTCTATGCCCGCGGCGATGATTATCACGATGTCATCAAGAAAAAGCTGAAGCTGCTCGCCGGGTTCCTCTGCACCACCTATGGCGGTGATGCCAAAGTCTTTGTCGATACCGCGCCGGTGCTGGAAAAAGCCATCGCCGAACAAGCGGGCATCGGCTGGCAAGGCAAACACACCAATCTCGTCAGCCGCGATTTCGGTTCCTGGCTCTTTCTCGGTTCGGTCTTCACCACGCTGGA
>JARLIR010000050.1 GCA_031291635.1 Rhizomicrobium sp.
AATGGCGATCAGACGCTCGACGCCGATGTGGTTACCGTGAAGTTCGCGGCGCTGGCGGAGGCAATCGAAAAGGCAACCGGCATCCGCCGTGCGCCGCGCGCCATTGCCGAGAATTTTCTCAGTATCGCCGTCTCCAATATGGCCCAAGCGATCAAACAGATTTCGCTGGAGAAAGGCCACGACACCACCGAATTCACCCTGCAATGCTTTGGCGGTGCGGGCGGTCAGCACGCTTGCCTCGTCGCCGACGAACTGCATATGGATAGGGTCTTGATCCACCCCTTTGCGGGCGTCCTCTCAGCCTTTGGCATGGGCATGGCCGATACCAGTATGGTGCAGCGCCAAGCCCTCGATCAGCCTCTCAATGACGCCGCTGTGCGGGCGGCAGATTTAATGCTCGAAGGTTTGGCAGACGCCGCCGAAGCCCGTCTTGGCTCCCAGAAGGCGCAGCGTATCTTCACCACCGATCTGCGTTATGAAGGCACTGATACGGCGTTGCCTGTGACCTTCGCCGATGCGACTGCCATGCGCTTGGCGTTTGAGGCAGCGCATCAGCAGCGCTTTGGTTTTGCTTCGCCGCAACGTGCGGTAGTCCTCGATTCCATCACGGCTGAGGCCGTCGTTTGTGGCACCAGACCTTCGCTGCCGCCCGTCGCTAAAAGCACGAAACCGCCGGTGCCTATCGCTCGGGTCTCGCTATGGTGCGGCGGTCAAGCCGTTGAAGCACCGGTTTACCAGCGCTCCTCGCTCGGTGCGGGTGATCGTATCGTGGCTCCAGCCTTGATCGCGGACGCGGTTGCCACCACCGTACTAGAGCCGGGCTGGAGCGGGGAAGTTCTTCCCGGCGGCGAATTGTGCCTGACGCGAACGGCCCCGCGTCCACAAAGCCAGCGCATCGATGCAGGGGCGCCCGATCCCATGCTGCTGGAGCTGTTCAACAATCTTTTCATGGCCACCGCCGAGCGCATGGGCGTCGTACTGCGCAACACCGCCACCAGCGTGAATATCCGCGAGCGGCTCGATTTTTCCTGCGCCTTGTTCGATGCATCCGGCAATCTCATTGCCAACGCCCCGCATGTGCCCGTGCATCTGGGCGCCATGAGTCAAAGTGTTCATACGATTTTGGCGCGGCGCGGCGGTGACATCCGACCCGGCGATATGTTTGCCCTCAACAATCCCTTCGATGGCGGCACCCATCTGCCCGACATCACGCTGATTGCTCCGGTCTTTAATGAGACCGGCAGGGAGCTGCGGTTTTTCGTCGGCAACCGCGGTCATCACGCCGACGTCGGCGGCATCACGCCTGGCTCAACCCCGCCGCGCTCGACGCGTCTGGAAGAAGAAGGTGTCGTGATCGACGATTTTCTGCTGAGCCGCGACGGTGTTTTTCACGAAGACGCCTTTCGCACCCTGCTCACCGCGGCGCCCTATCCCGCGCGCAATCCGGACGCCAATATCGCTGATATCCGCGCCCAGATGGCCGCGAATCAAGCCGGTATTACTGAGCTCCGCACTCTCACCGAACGTTATGGCTGGGAAGCGGTCCAAGCCTATACCGGCCACGTCATGGCCAACGCAGAGGAAAGCGTGCGGGCGGTGATCTCTCACCTCAAGGATGGCCGCTTCACCTATCGCATGGATGATGGCGCAACGCTGCAGGTTGCGGTTACCGTCGATCACCAGCGCCGCGAAGCGGTGATCGATTTCACCGGTACCAGCGCCGAACATGCCGGCAATTTCAACGCTCCGCCTGCGGTCACCCGTGCGGTGGTGCTGTTTGTCTTCCGCAGTTTGGTCGGCGATGATCTGCCGCTTAACGAGGGCTGCCTGAAGCCGTTGAAAATCGTCATCCCGCCTGGCACATTTCTGTCGCCAACGCCCGGTCGCGCCGTGGTGGCCGGGAACACCGAAGTCAGTCAGGCAATCTGCAATGCACTGTTGGGCGCCTTGGGGGCAGTGGCCTCATCACAAGGCACGATGAACAACTTCCTCATCGGTAATGACGATTTCCAATATTACGAAACCATTTGCGGCGGTGCGGGCGCCGGTCCTGGCTTTGCCGGGGCCTCTGCGGTTCACACCCAGATGACCAATACCCGCATCACCGATCCGGAAGTGCTGGAAATGCGCTGTCCGCTCCGGCTCGAAACCTTTGCGATCCGGCGGGGCTCAGGAGGGGGTGGAGAATATTCCGGCGGCGATGGCGCTATCCGTAAGATTCGCGCGCTGACCCGTGCCACCGCAACGCTGGTGTCATCGCGGCGCATGCTTGGACCGTTTGGACTGAACGGTGGTGGTGACGGTGAGCCTGGGTGTCAATGGGTGGAACGCGCCGATGGCGGCCGCGAAGACATCGCCGGTGTGGCACAAGTGGAACTGGAAGCAGGTGATGCCATGGTGATTGAAACGCCTGGCGGCGGCGGCTATGGCGCGCCGGATGGAAGTGGAAAATCCATGGTGGGCGGCGTGGTCGATACCGCCCACCATGGAAAGCCGTTTAGTTGAACTTGCCGCTCAGCGTCACGCCGAAGGTGGCTGGGTCGTTGAGAATGGCAGCGTCATAATTCTCAATGACGCCTTTGAGGTTCTTTTGGTTGGTGATATTGCGGCCATAAAGGGCGACTTCCCAGCTATCGGTGCCGTAACCGACCTTAAGTCCACCCTCGAAATTGCCGTTCGAGTTGAATTCACGCGTACGGTAAAGAACAAAATTGGTATAGCCCTGCAGGTTCCAATCGGTGGCGATGAACAGTTTGCCGCCAGTTGATACTGGAATGTCGTAACGCGCCGAGACGTTCAGATTGTATTCCGGCGCATTCGGCAGCGGATTGCCGTCGATCTTGGCGAAATACGTCGTGCCGGTACCCGAACCCTTGGTGAAATAGGTATTCAGGGGGGTCAAGGTCAAAGCGCCATTGAAGCTGCCCATCTGGGCAAAGGCATTGGCGTCTTTGATTTCGCTGTGCAGCAGGCTGAGGCCCGCCGAAAGCGACAGGTTCTCTACCGGCAGCCAGTTGAGTTCGGCTTCCATGCCATAGGCTTCAGCTTTGTTGGCATTGAAGAAGACGCCGTTGCCGTTGGAATCGTTACCGTTCAGCTGAATGTCGTCGACCGTGTAGGTGAA
>JARLIR010000001.1 GCA_031291635.1 Rhizomicrobium sp.
GCGGTGAGTAGGCCATGACCGAGGGCTTCCTCGGAGCCAAGGGCGATGGCCGCATCGTGATGCTCGACTTCTTCGGTACGAAATTGCGCGATGGTTTGCGTCAGATCAGCTTCGCTGTCACCTAGGCGCTCAAGCTGTTCGCCATAATGCTGGTCGATCACCGCTTCAACCGCTTCAGTGCAAGCCATGGCCGCGCGCTCGCCCATCATCGCCGTGGCGGCACCCAAGGCAAAACCGGCGACACGCCAGAACGGCTCCAGCGCCGTCGGGCGCACCCGCCGCTCATTAAGGAGAGTCTCAAACCGTTTCAGATGCACCGCTTCCTGCGCCGCCATATGTGTGATGGCATCCGCGGCGCGGCTGTTGCGCTTGCCGAAGACCGCCATCTGACCGGCATAAATGCGCACCGCGCCAAATTCTCCGGCATGATCGACGCGGATCATGGCAGCAGTATCATCGCCTGAGACGGGGCCTGGAAAGGCCGGGCGGGGCTTTCGCATCAGCGGGCCCACGCATAAGGCAAGCGCAGCGTCTTGGTCAGCAGCAAACTGCCCAGCACTGCCACACTTGTCGAGATCAGGAAATTATAGCCGGCCAGCGAAATGCCAAACAGCCGCCAGCCCGGTTCATCGCAGCGCACCACCGGGGCATTGAGGTTCATGCTCGCGCCGAGGACGAAACGCGGCCCCGTGCAACTCGACGGACCCGCGACCAATTTCCACTCCACCAGGGCCTGATAACCGCCAATCAAAGCGGTGGTGAGGATCAAGAGCAGGGCGAGCCAAACGAGCAAACGCAAAGTATCGCGATCAATGACGCGCACCATGTAGAGCAGCGCGCCCCCCAATCCCGCCACAATGGCGCCATCATGCGGCCAACGCTGCCAGTGACACATCTCACAGGGTAGAACGCCAAGCCCATATTGAAAAAACAACGCGCCCAAAATCATCGCAAGCGAATAGGAGCCGACCAGGATTGCGACTTTGTTTTCACGCACAGTGAGAGTCCTTTTCGCCAAGAGCGTCCCGCATGGTGTCATGCCCCGCGTTTGAATCGAAGTCCTGCCAGGGTGACAAAGTCAACATCTTGACGCAATTTTTCTTCTTGCCTGCCTGCGCCCGAAGGCTAGATAGAATACTTATAGAATGGTCGCGGTTTGCCTGCGAAAATCCGCTGTCCCAGCGTTTTGTAACAGGGTCGATACGGGCTCGATACACTTGCGTTTAAAGCGAAGGACGCGCAAAGGAATTGAGTATTTTGAGAACACCTATGCGTAAGCAAGTGGTCAAAAACATTGTCCGCCGCGAGCTTTTGAAGATCGACGGCCGTGATGTGGAGTTGGGCGTGAAGCTCAATCCGCAAGCGCGGCGCATGATCGTGAAGGTGCATCCGACCAGCGGCGAGGTCATCGTGATCGCGCCGTCCAAGCGCGCGCTCGACCGCGCTGTGGAATTTGCCCGCAGCGAAGCCGCCTGGATTGCCCGCCAATTGGCGCAAGTGCCGAGCCGTGTGGTGCTGACGCCTGGCGCCCATATTCCCTTCCGCGGCAAAGAACACGCCATTCAGCGTGGCGAGGAAGGCCCCGTGGTGGTGAGTGAGCGCGAACAGATTATCCGCGTTTCCGGACGGCTGGAACACGCACCCCGCCGCATCGTCGATTTTCTGAAACGAAACGCCAAGCAGGAGTGCGAGACGAAGTCCTTTGGCTTTGCCGCGCGTTTGGGGCTGAAGCCGAGCCGCATCACGGTGCGCGATACCGCCAGCCGCTGGGGTTCGTGTTCGTCCACCAAATCGCTGTCGTTTTCCTGGCGCCTGATCATGGCACCGCCCTTCGTGCTCGATTACGTGGTGGCGCATGAAGTGGCGCATATGAAGGAAATGAATCACGGCGAGAATTTCTGGCGCATCGTCGAGGAGCTGATCGGCGATGTGACAAAGCCACAAGCCTGGCTGCGCCAGCACGGGGCTGCCCTGCACCGCTACCGCCCGCGCTAGAGCAAAGTCTTTTCCCATCGCATGATTTTGTCATGGCCGTCTTCGAGGCGGCCATTCCTTTATCCGTTTGAGCATGCGTCGCCCATGGATGGCCCGGTCGAGCCCGGCCATGACGATGTGAAGGAGCAAAAATGGCCAATGCGCGCTGCCGCGTCAGGTCCCGAACAAGCGATCGAGCAAACTCTGAAAGCTGTCGGCGGGCTTCTTGTCTTTTTCATCTTCGGGCTTGGGCGTTTCGCCGTCCTGGACTTCGGCCACTTCCGGCGCCGCGCCAGCGAGCGGACGCACCGGCAGGCCTTGTTCTGCTTCCACCATGAAACGCTTGAAAATGCGCGCCGGCAGGGTGCCGCCCGTGGCGTGAATCATGGGCGCATTGTCGTCATTGCCGATCCAGACACCGCAAACCAAATCGGCAGTAAAGCCGACGAACCAAGCATCGTGATAATCCTGCGTGGTGCCGGTCTTGCCCGCCACCGGGCGATCCTCGAGCCGGGCGGCCTTGCCCGTGCCGGTGGTCACCACTTGCGTCATCAGATCGGTCATGGCGCTTAGATTTTGCGGTGCCATCACGGCGCCGAGACCAGAGGGTTTGCGCTGCCACAACACTTTTCCGGATTTGGTCCGTATACGTAAGATGCCATGGGCTGTGACCCCGGCGCCGCCATTGGCGAACGGCACATAAGCCGCGGTCAGTTCCAAAGGCGTCACGACGCTGGTGCCGAGCGCCAAAGACGAGACCGCTTGCAGCGGGGTTTCGATACCGAGCCGCTTGGCGGTTTTCGCCACCGCTTTGGGCGAAACTTCGGCCGTCAATTGCACCGCAACGGAGTTGGACGAGATGGCGAAGGCTTCGCGCAGCGAGATGTCGCCCTTATATTTGCCTTCGTAATCTTCCGGCTTCCAACCCTTAATATCGATCGGCCCGTCATGCATGGTGTCGGAGGGCTTACGGCCGTGTTCGAAAGCGGTGAGATAAACAAAGGGCTTGAAGGCCGAGCCGGGCTGGCGCAACGCATCGGCGGCGCGGTTGTAAGGGCTCTGCGAATAAGAAGCGCCGCCAACCATGGCGCGCACGGCACCATCGGGCGTCATCGCCACCAGCGCGGCTTGGCTGACATTGTACTTGCTGCCGTCCTCATGCAGGTTGGTCGTCACCGCCCGCTCCGCTTCGGCCTGCACATCGAGATCGAAGGTGGTATCGACGATCACCGCTTCTTGCGGATCGCCGATATAGCCCGTGATCTGGCTCATCACCCAATCGGCGAAATAGCCCGAGCTCGGCGTGCCCGAACCGCGGACGATGCGCACCCGCGTGGTTTGCGCATCTCTACGCGTCTCTTCGTCGATGAAGCCCGCTTCCTGCATAGCGCCCAGCACCACGCCAGCACGATCGTGGCTGGCATCGGGATCGAACATCGGATTGTAGCGCGCTGGTGCCTTCACCGAACCCGCCAGCATGGCCGCTTCCGGCAACGAGAGTTCGCTGGCGTGTTTGCCGAAAAACCGCGCGGCGGCGGCTTCGATGCCATAGACGCCCGCACCGAAATACACCCGGTTGAGATAGAGCGTCAGAATCTGGTCCTTGGAATAACGCGACTCCAAATAGGCCGCGAGCATGGCCTCTTGCATCTTGCGCTTGAAGTTGCGGTCGGGGACCAAAAAGAGATTCTTAGCCAGCTGCTGGGTCAGGGTCGAGCCGCCCTGCACCACGTGGCCCACCATGATGTTCTCATAGGCGGCGCGGGAAAGGCCGATGGGATCGACGCCAAAATGGCTGCGAAAACGGCGGTCTTCGATGGCGATGAAGGCGTTGGGCACGTAAGGCGGCAGCGTCGCCACTTCGACGAGGACGCCTTGGGTCAGACCTCGCCGCGCAATCTGGCGGCCATGATCATCCAAAATGGTGACATCGCGCGAGGGCCCATTGGCCATCAGGCTGTTCACATCGGGCAGGTCTGAGAGAAAGCGCGAGAAGAATATACCGCCGAAGATGATGCCCCAAGCCGCGAACAGCACCAGCACATAAGGCCAGGAACGGCCTTTTTTGGGGGGCTTAGGCTCAACGGCAGAATCGCTGATCTCAGCGATATTCCGCTCGGTATTGCGATCGTGATTGCCTGGGCGCGCCATTCTGGCCTCTCGGGAGAGGCCAATCTGACCGCGAAGGGTTAACAGCCGTTAAACAAACTTGGCCTTGGCAAAGAATGCAAAAAGGGCCGGAACAGCGTCCGGCCCCAGTTTCCTGCTGGCAATGGCGGAATTTCAGCCGCCGACATTGATTTTGGCCATGCCTTCATTGGAAAGCGTTCCGCGATAGGACTTGATCCGCACATTGCCGGAGCCCATCGCTTCGATGCGCGGATTGACCGCAACGCCGCCGAAACTGACATTGCCCGAACCCATGATCTCGACCTTGAAGGGGCTTGCCTCGCCGCTGGCGATCGTGACCGAGCCCGAGCCGGCGATGCTGGCACTGGTGGGGCCCATCACACTGGCAGCCGAAAAATCGCCGGAACCTGCGATGTCGACATCGACGCCACCGCCGCGAATGTTGCCGACCGCAACCGAGCCGGAGCCCGCGATATCGGCTTTGACTTTGGCCACATCCCCAACACGAATATTGCCAGAGCCCGCGGTTTCGAGCTTAGCAAAGCCAGCCACATTACCGACGCTGAGCTTCCCACTACCGGCCATCTCGATTTTTGCCGAGGCGACATTGCCGACGGAGGAATTGGTGTGGCCTTGGACCGAGAAGGTCAGCGGTCCCATGGTGTTGCCGATCACCACATTACCGGCATCGACTTCGGCATCGACTGGGGCGCCGCGCGGCACCGCGATGTGAATCTGCAACTGATCGGCGCGCGATTTGCCGACATTGGAAAAATCAAACCAATGTTTCCAATCCCACACGGTGCCGACCGCTTCGCTGGAAATTTTCACGGTGTCGCCGCGCACTGTGACATGAACCTGGTTGACCCGCTCGGGAGCGCCACTGATCTGGACCGCGATGGGGCCTTGATCTTTGACATCGACCACCACATTGCCAACCACATCCTCGAGCTTGAGGCCATGCGCATCAAAGCTTTTCCAAGCGCCGTTAATCCAGCCGCTGTCGGCGGCGTTGGCGGGAAGGAAAATCGCGACGGCCACGACGGCGCCGATCAGAACGGATTGCATGCGCATGGCGAACTCCAGCGGAAATATGTCTTCGGCTAACAGATAGGCTGTTGCCACTCTTACGCACAGACAGTCTTTTTTGCAGAGCCCATCTCCGGCTTCGGCAGGGCTGCAAACTAGTGCCTTAGGCGGGCATCTTATCCTAAAAACTGGCGGAATTCTGCCCTTTGGCGCGGCGCTCGGCCATGCTCTCGTATGCCGCCTCGAGGGCGGCGGTGAGCCGGTCCATGGCGAAAAGCGCCCCTCGCCCCGCGGCAACTTTTCCCCGCAGAGCAACCAAACGCTGCCGATCGCGTGCCAGGTCCAGCGCCAGCGCCTCATAGGCAGCCAGGTCCGCGACGATCAAATCCTGCGCGCCGACGGCACTCAGCATGCTGCCGGCGATGCGCGCGGCAAAGCTTTGGCCGCTACAGCTGAGCAGCGGCAGCCCGGCCCCCAGCGCATCGCTACAAGTGGCGTGGGCGTTGTAAGGCAGCGTGTCGAGGAAGAGATCGGCCAAACCAATGCGGCCCAAATGCGTGGTGCGGTCCACCCGTTCGGCGAAGATGAGCCGCTCGGGATCAACGCCGCGCGCCACTGCCTCAGCCCACAGATTGGCGCGGGCCACAGGATTGGTCGCCGCCAGCCATAGCACACTGTTGGCGGTCGCTTGCAGCAGCGGCATCCAAATGTCGAACACAGCCGGGGTGATCTTGTGGCTGCTGTTGAAGCAACAAAAGACAAAACCGTCCTCCGGCAGCCCTTCGTCGCGGCGCGTACGCGTCGGTGAAAGGGGACGCCCGCTGCTGTCGGCAGGAAAGAAGCAGCCCGGCAAACGGACGATTTTTTCGCTGTAAAAGGCCTCTTGCTGCGGCGGCAGGCAATACGCATCCGCCAGAATATAGTCGATATAGGCAGCGCCGGTGGTGCCGGGATAACCCAAATATTCCACC
>JARLIR010000051.1 GCA_031291635.1 Rhizomicrobium sp.
CCAGACCTCGGGAGAGATTTCTCTCGGCGCGCGGTATCGCTTCTAAGCAACCAATTACAGCGGCCCTCTCCTCTGTAATTCGCAACTGACTATGGGCTGGCAGGGTTAACCTTGCCGGCCCATTTTTTCTGCGATGAGAGCGATACGAAGACGCCGATCCCGCGCCCCGGTTGTGTCAGACGAGCTCTGGCAGGTGCTGTAAAACCGTTCCGCACACTGACGGAAAATCTCTGCTAAGTCATTGATTTTGTTTGGAGCGGGCGATGGGAATCGAACCCACGTATGCAGCTTGGGAAGCGCAACCGATTTAATCGGATCAGCGCCTTAGCTGCAAAACCGTACTCTAAGGCTCCCAATAAAATCAATGCGCTACGAAATGGGTGCAAAACACCTTAGGCACAAAATTGAGGCGTGCCAAACGACATTCGCGGGCTTGCACGAGCCCAGTTTGTCTCCCCCATCTGTACCGGAATCGGACAGCGTGTCGGAAGCGTCGCCGCTCCACAGCCAAGCGGCAGTGCAGCTCTTCAATGGCATCAAAGCCAGCACGACCGGCCTTCAGCTCAACGAGTTTATGAAGCTCGTCTTCCGGGCGCTCACAGATCGCCGGATCGACGAGGACGAGCACAACCATCTGGTGGGCTGTATTACCGCGCGTCGGCCCAGGACACAGGCCGCGGGGCCCCGCAGCCTGGGAGCGACCGGCAGTCGGCTATGTCGCCACTTCGTTTCCCGCCAGCCTCAGAGGTCACCAGACCGCCAGAAGTCGCGTGAGCGCCGCCGGACCCTCGGCGGATCGAGCGCCCTGCCGCCGGGGCTTAGAGCTCACTACACGGAGGGGCACCGGGCCGTCCTGTCCATCGTGGCCCTCGAAATCAAACTGCACGGCCTCTGTGACTTCGCCATAGACAAGATCGCGGCCATGGCAGGCGTTTGCCGGACGACCGTTCAGAACGCACTCCACGAGGCGCGGAAGCTGGGTCACGTGACCATCACAGTGCGCCCGAGGCCGCCCAAAAAGAACCTGACCAATATCGTTCGGATTGTTTCCGCCGAGTGGCGCACTTGGATTTCGCGAGTCCAGGGCGATCACGGGAGAATAGGATCCAAAACGGCGAAAACGGTGAGCCCCACGAAGAAAGAAGATTCTTTAGAAGAAAGGTTCACCCGAACTTACCCACAGGGCGCCCCCGCGAACAGCAAATCTAACCAACCCAAAAGTCGATGGCCTGACAGCTGGGTGGCTCAGCACAAAATCTCTTTGCCTCAATATGATCCACCGAGTGCTTCCAGTGGGGCGCCGAGGCTCACTTCTCAATGATAGTCCGTACAGGGATCATGATGGAGCAGTGCAACACGCAGATTTTTTAGGGGAACATAAAGGCCCGTGGGGCGATTTTTTTGATTTTCCCGCTAAGGCGTTGTTCTACCGAGCACTCTTCGTACGTCCTTATTTTAAAAATGTAACACGACGTATTGCGTACAAGTAACACGGGAAAGATGCCGAAATGCAGAAGAAACCCTGCCCCATGACGACCTATTCCGTCCGGCTCAGTTTGGAGACCGTGAAGGCCTTAGAGGCCAGAGCCAGCGAACATCAATCGGTCGGGGCTGTCATTCGCGCAGCTATCGACGAACACCTCAGTGGTTTGGAGGGGGAGGATATTTTGGCCCATATGGAGCAACGGATCGTGGCCACGATCATGCGCATCAGTAAACAGCACGTGTCGGTATCCCGAAAACTCGACTTCGTCACGGGACAAACAGATTATGTTCGCAGGCAAATTGACTTGTACCACTTGGGGAAACAGAACCCCGAGGAAACGCATGCATCACGCCTTCAAAGAGGCGACCAGGCATTCTTCAACTGGGCCAATTCAAAAATGGAAAGAAGGCTCGCCCTTCTCCGCGATGCAAGGACAAGCCTGCCCATAATTTTGGAAGAAGCCTCGGATGAGCCGGAGGAGTTGGAGCCAACGAAGCCGGAGATGGCACCCGCAGTTCCTGCTCCAAAGCCATCAGGACGGAGCGACCCTCTCGTCAACGCGGTCACCGAACCGATGATCACACCGGTACAGACTAGGGACACCACCGAGAAACCGAGGCCAATGGAGCCCGGCCCCGAGGTTCCAGCTCCAAAGCCATCGCCGATTGTGACGGCAGATGTCGCCGCACCCACGTGGCGATAACGCTAGTTGCTAAGATAGAAAGGAACAAAGACATGAAACCGACCACCCTATTTGTGGCATGTTGCCTAGCGCTTACACTCAGGCCCGCAGACGCGGGAACGGAGGATTGGGGCGCGAGGAGGACCGTTCAGGATCTTTATAAAGACTGCAAATCAGATGGTGCCGCCGGACAGGCTGCCTGTGTCCGCTATTTGCAGGGCGTCCTGGACGCTGTTCGAATTGGTGGCGCCCTGTTGGGCCGCACAAAAGGAGCTCTCGAAGGCGATGCAGTCGCTTTGGGAACTATGATTGCATGCAGCCAAAGGTCCGTTTCTGGGCAGGACGCGAAACAGCTATTCATTCGGTGGGCGGAGCATAATCCAGCGCAATCACACACTCAGGTGGCTATTGGCGTTTGGGCCGCGCTGGATGACTCTGTAGAGTGCGGACCGCCTCGGTGGTATTTCGGTCAAGGCAATATCCTCGATAAGGCATTGATCTCGCGCCTTCCGCACGATTTCCACTAGGGGAAATGCTTTGTCACAACCGCCTACAAAGTCTCGGGCTAATGCGCGCGAGCGAGAAGTTGAATCAAGACGCCGGCTTTCCTAAGTCGGGGATCAGGGCGCCGATCCAGAACTGCGGCGGTAACGGTAAGCGGTAGTGCCGGCACGCGGTGAGCAACACCGGAAAATAGGCCGCCCGGAAGGCCGACAGGCCGGAAAAGCCGTCGCTTTTTTCCACGGCAGTTTTCAGCACGGCCATCAGCGCGGCACCATCCCCCGTCAGCGGCAGGTTGTCGATCCCGATGCCGTGAATGGCGTCGTTGATATAGAAGTGCGCCTCGCTGTTCGCGTCTGGCATCCAGAGCTGCAGGGTGCAGTGTGCAAGCGGCTTGGCCTTCAGACCGACTAGGCCTTTGAGGCTCTCGGTGTCGCCAAAGGCAGTCAGCCACGCCGCCAGCAAGGGGATCAGCACGCTGCCAGTTGTGGCCTCCTGCCGGTATTTCTCCGTGCGGACCTTGGGATGGTCGATCAGGTCACGGTATTCGCGGAAGACGCATGGATACTGGCCATTGCCGTTGACTGTGAGCCGGTAACGCGTAACCATTTCCGACAGCCAGCGGGCCATTGGGTCACGGCTGCCCACCTGCACAGCCAAGCTCAGGAACAACGCAACTTCGATTGCCTGTTCGTCCATGAGCGGCAGATTGAGGCAAGGATTGTTTTGGATCAGCTCGAAACCGGCGGTGACAAGGCGATGCAGCAGTTTGATCTGCTCTGGCGACGGTTTGGCTCCGCCTTCTGTTGAGGACCATAGCAACCAGTGGCCGCGCAAGGCCAGGCGCCCTAGCACCTCGAACATCTTCAAATTGACATCGACGCTCTCGCCCGACCAGACCGCGAGCGACAAGGCGTGATGGCGCCCGACGTAGGGTAGGATTTTGTTTTCCAGGTAGAGGGAAGAGATGGTGATGTGGAGTTCGATTACATGGCGCACCACCGTTACCACCGCCCGGGCGTTCGCGGTCTTCTTGCCGATATAGGGCTTAACCAATTCCCAGCAATTTAGCAGTGCCAGCTCGCTGGCCCGATAGGGCGCATCCAGATTGTCGGCGTCACGCGCCCAGACAAACAGGACGCGCAAACATATGGAGATCTGGCGGGCAACGCGTACCCGGTCCTTGTCAGTCTTGATGCTCTTGCGGAGCGTTGTTACCAGCCGCGCGAAGTGCTCATAAGAGATATCGGGCTGGTCGACCATGGCGACCGCCTTCTGGAAATGCGACCGCAGCGGCTTGGGCAGCACCTGCTCGCGCAACACGCCGGCCAGGATCATCTCCGCTAGCTTGTCGCCATTCCATTCCTGGAAGGAAATCTTGCCCTTGCTGTACTTCTTGATGAAGGCCCGCACTAAGGGCTGGGCCGGCTCCAGGATTTCACCACCGAAGCAAAGACAGATCACGATCTTGAGCTTGCGATACTCAGCGGGGATGCGCTCGGGAATGTAGAGTTCGAGAATTTCCTCCACGGACTGACGCAAGGCTTGCGGTCCGCCATTCCATTCCTTGCGGCTCAAGTCGCCGGCCTTGACGGAGAATAGGAAGACCTTCTTGACGCCATTGTCGTTGCCCACGGCAGCGATATCGACGCCGCGCTGAGTTGTGCCAATGCCGGGCCTTGAATAAACGTGAAATCCAAGCTCGCTAAGCAAATCCGGTAGGACGACGTCCAATTCCTGGCGCTCGCGCAGCGACGCCAGATAGTCGCGAATCAGCAGCTTCATTTGGGTGTACTCGAACGATAGATCCGCAATAGCCAATCCAAACCCACCGGATCGACCAAATCGAGCCGAGGCATAGGCATCTCTACGCCCATGGGTTTCAGTTCCATTGTTACAGGTGGCTTGTCGGGTCCACCGACGAAATTCATGGATTTGTGGCCATAGAGCAGCGTCGATTTCTGCACAAGCTTGGCAAAGATTGACTTCTCGTCCGCTATCTTGCGGATCTGCCGACCCAGATCATATCGCTTCATGTTGGCCAGATTGCGCTGATAGTCCGACGGCCACAGCTCTTTGATCGGCGTGTCGATCTTGATGCCCCTGAAGTAGTTGTCACTCTGCTTCAGCGCCTTCCTCACTGCCTTGTAGGCGGTATCGCCCTTCTTGATCCCAGCGAGATAGCCACGCGCCGCGTCGCCAAAATTAGTCAGAATGGGATAAATCAGGAGCTCGGTCAGTTGATTTTCGACCGAAGCATCGCCGGCGCGCAGCGCCGCGACGACCACAGAGCCCGACACAACCGGCTGCAGCATCAGAAACCCAATGGCTTTGTGGCAGACCACGACCAGCTGACTGCCGGTCAGCCCCATGCCCGCCATGCTGGCGTCAAAGGGCTCGTCCTCCTCCCGGCCGGAGGTCAGGATGTGCTCCATCGCTTCACACAGGCGGCGGTTGGCCGTCAAGAACCAGCGCACCGCCAGGCCGAACCGGTTTGCGCGCGGTTCGTTCGCGAGGCGGTGCGAAATGCTGTCGAGCGCTTCCAACGTCGGACCGTCTTTTTGCGCCAAGACATCGGTCAAGAAATCCAGGGCGAGATCACGCTCCGGCGTACCCAGCATGTGCTGCAAGGCGCCGTCCAGAACATCGACTAAACCTTTCTTGGAGAGGTCAGACGCGCGCGCCAGCTTCAGCACAGCGCCAACGCTGGGGCGGTCGAACAATTTCTCCTGCAGCCAAAGCGCTTTCACGACCGCAAACAAGCACTCCAGAGTCGGCTTAGCCTCCACCGCAGCAACAATCGCCTGAACAGCGGAGGGCGCGAGGCCTGGCACCAATCTCAGAAGGGCAAAGACAGCATTTATCGCGGCGTAGCGAACGTCTTCGTCGAAGCTGGCGCCACAATAGGGCAGCAACACCGCCAACGCCGTTTGTGCACTGACCGCATCGGCTGGCTTGATGCTGCCCAATGCGCCAATCGCCGCCAGGCGGCTTTCGCCACCCTTGGCGATAAACCGGTTGATTTCGGCGACATCGCCTTGGCCCTCCAGGGCGATCGCCAGAAAGGTCTTCTCGACCGCATCCCCACTATCCGCGGCGATGACGATGTCCCGGGCCCGGGCGGTGTCCACGTCCATCCATTCCTTGAAGGCATTGAAGGGAAAGCCCGCAGCCCCGTCCTGGCCGCCCTTTGCCACCAGCTTGGAGACCGCCGCCATTACGGCGTCCGTCGGCGCTATCAGTTTCGGGATCGCGCCGCAAAAGACGGACTGCACCGAAAAGAAGGCCGAAACACCCAGCACCTCGAAGGCCGGGGTCTGGGTAGCTGCCAAGAGATCAAGCTGCCCGCCATTGTGAAGTGACACCAGCCGGTTAACGAGGGAATCTTCTCGGTCGGCATCAGCTTCGCGACGTAGCACTTCAACCAGCTTCCCGGTGCTGGCGTGGGCGATCAATTCGGCATCAGTGGGAGGTGGTTTGAGCATAGAAGGGGCCTCGTCGACAACCTAACCGATTCTTCTCCAAATTAGCCACGCTCCTTGCGCGGTTTCATCACCAACGAAGTCCCTACGCGGCTTTTCGAGGATCACCAATCCAACCCTCGGTATCTTCATCATGCCAGCCTGCGTCGTGCTCGTAGCTCTTCGCCAGACGATCCAGAATTGCGGAAAGATGCGGCCATTCAACATTTGTAAGACGCGACATTTTCCGAAAGTAAGCAGCCTCGCCCCGCTCCAAACTGCCACCATCTCTCGGGAGGCGGATTGTGACCCCTCACCAACATCGTTGATTTGGTCAACAGCCTCTTGAAGCTGGGCGACGACCACTATTCTTTCCGGGAAGTCCCGAAGGCGGCTACAGACGGCGGGCAATCCGGGAAGAAGCATCACGAACGCTGTAGAGTTCATAGCGCTTCAGGTGTGCGAGCGCTTTGATATACCCGCCGATAGGCTAGTCTGGCTCGAACATTACGACGCGCTAGGGCCTCCTGAATGGAAGCGCGTGGATTTTGGCGTCCGGCCTCCAAAAGGCCCTTTTGCAGACCCAAAGTGGAGGCCGATGACGTCGGAGCTTTGGGTGGAGCTCCGTCTCCGTCCCAAAAAGCGGTTCAAGGTTCAGGCGGGATCGTACCAATCTAAGTTGCGCAAAATGTTTCATTGGCCGAGGGAAGTAATCAATCACCCAGCCGTTTAAGAAGAGCGAAAGTTGTTGACGATCGTGAAAGTCTTTGATTTTTCTGACAATTCTATTGCAAAGTCAAAGGGTTGTAGTACGATTCCCAAAGTGGGGAGGATCGAGCGAAGTGTCTAACGCAAAACAAATCATTGCGATGCTTCGTAGTCGCACGGAAGGCGACGACGATACCTTTTTCTCCATCGCCCTCCAGGTCGCTGCATCGGAAGCCCGTCAGGGGCGCCGGGACACTGCTCAGGAAATGCGTTCCGAGGTCGAAAAAGCGCGCGCTCAAAGTTCGCGCGGCCAGTCGGTGCCGATTCCCTTTGCTGCTCCGCGCGGGAGCCTCGAAGGTCTGATAGAGATGCGGGAGGCGCGCTATACGTTGAAAGACGTTGTGCTCAATGACCGCCTTCTTACCCGCTTCAACGACATTCTTCGGCAGCAGCGCCGCCGCGATTGGCTACGCGAACATGGCAAGACGCCAGCTCGCCGGATATTGTTCGTCGGGCCGCCCGGCTCAGGTAAGACAATGTCCGCTGACGCAATGGCTGGTGAGCTACATCTACCTCTTTTCGTTATCCGCCTAGAAGGTCTTATCACCCGATACATGGGGGAGACCGCCGCTAAGCTGCGTCTGATATTCGATGAAACAGCGAAGCGGCGTGGGGTATATCTATTTGACGAGTTCGATGCCGTCGGGGGGCAGCGTACCGCCGTGAACGACGTGGCGGAGATGCGCCGTGTCCTCAATTCATTTTTGCAGTTTATGGAAGAGGGCAATTCAACTGATAGCGTAATCCTCTGCTCGACCAATCATCCCTCCTTGCTCGACCGCGCTCTTCTGCGCCGATACGACCAAGTGCTTGAGTTCGTTGCTCCGACCAGCGAACAGATCAAGAGGCTTGTGTTGAATAGCGTTACGCCGATGAAAACGGTTCGGCCCGTATGGAAAAATATTATCTTGGCAGCCGAAGGCCTCAGCCAGTCCGAAATCGTACGGGCTGCTGACGACGCGGTTAAAATGGCGATTTTAGATCAGCGCAATCAATTAACGACTGAGGATATTGTGACCCGTTTGCAGGAGCGTCACTCGATGCGAACGGCTTTTATGGACTCTGAAAGCTGAAAATGAATGCCCACGCGGTACAATCTCCCGCACATTGATATAGCTCGATTTGCAGAATCCAGAGAATACCTGGGTGAAGGATCGGGCGGCGGCGGCGCGAGTGTCCGTATCCGTGCGGAGCATGGCCGCCGTATTCAGAACGAATTGGAAGCCACTTTTCAGGCGCTCGACAGGGAGCGACCCGCCGATCCGCGCTCCTTCCTCCCGATGGTTCTTATATTGAGGTCGAGCTGAGGCGTGGCACGCCCGGTGATGCACTCGACCTAAAAACAAGTGACATTCAGACTGGCGCAGCGAAAGCGGACGAGAACAACGTCCGCACGATTGCGCTTTACGTTCCTGATCACGCTCGAATCGTGCTTGAGCAAATCGTGAACGATTATCTAAATGGCGAAGTCAGCCCAGCGGGCAATCCGCCTTATAAAGCCAAAGTCGAGTCTATCGAAGCGATCCGTATGGCACGTCTGGAAACACTTTGGACCGATAAGGTGGGAACGCTGCCTGCCGATCCTCAGACCCAGATATGGTGGGCTCTCTGGTGTCACAGGGGCAGGGTCGGCGAAGTTCTCGACGTTTGTGCCCGCCTCAATGTCCGTGTGGCCGCTAATGATAGGTGGCTTTACTTCCCGGAGATTATTGTCGTGCCAGTGCTCACCAGCCGGACGACCGTTGAACTGATTATGTTCGCGACTGGTGGCTTGGCCGAACTTAGGCGCGCGAGTGACAATCCCTTTTTCTACACTGACCAGATCAGGGGCGAGGAACAGGAATGGGTTGAAAATCTTTCCGACCGCATTCAGTGGCCCGGCGCTGACGCTCCCGCCGTCTGCATTCTCGATACGGGCGTCAATCGGGGACACGTTCTGCTCGAACCCGCACTTGCACCAGACGATCTTCATACTTTGCAAGGAGCTTGGAATACGGATGACCACTCAAACGAGGGTCACGGCACATCGATGGCCGGGCTCGCGCTCCACGGCGATCTAACCGCCGCTATTGGTGACACCTCACAGAGGCGGCTTTTTCATCGCCTCGAATCCGTAAAAGTGCTTCCTCCTGGCGCCTTCGACCCGAACGATCCGAGGAGTTACGGCGTTCTGACACAATCGGCAATCGTGCTTCCTGAAATTCAGGCTCCCGAGCGCTCCCGCGTCTATTGCATGGCGGTCACAAATGAAAATGTCTCGGGTTCCACAGCTTCCGGATGGAGTGCCGCTATAGATCAGGCCGCTGTCGGGCGTATGATCGCAGACACGCCGCTAGCCGAAAATGGCGAAATTCTCGACGATCACGACCGTCCCAAGCGACTTATTATCTTGTCGGCGGGTAACATTCCTGCGGAAATTGATTACACGCGTATTCAGCCGCACGACAATTACCCTATCGAAGACCCCGCTCAGGCTTGGAATGCCCTCACTGTCGGCGGCTACACCGACCTGATCGATGTTCGAGAAGATGATTACGACGATTGGACGCCAGCAGCCAACGCGGGCGAAATTAGTCCACATACCAGGACAAGTGCGACTTGGCCGCAAGGCACAACACCGATTAAGCCTGAACTGGTTATGGAGGCGGGGAATAGAGCAATTAGTCCTTCCCGGCGCGAGATTGTTACGCTCGGTTCGCTTTCCCTTTTATCAACGGGCAAGGATGCGGAAACGCCCTTGGTATCATTCGATGCGACTAGTGCGGCAGCCGCTCAAGCCGCACGAATGGCAGCTCAACTACAAGCCCTGCATCCTGATTACTGGCCGGAGACAATCCGGGCCATGTTGATCCATAGCGCCGAATGGACGGGCCCCATGATCGCTTCCCTCCTTGAGGCGGCGGGAAAACGCGCTCGTTACGAGCTTGTTCGACGCTTTGGCTACGGCGTGCCCGACTTCCGCCGGGCGAACGCGTCGGCCACGAACCATCTCGCATTGTTCACGCAAACCGAGATTCAACCATTTAAGATGGACGCTGGACGTAAGTTCAACACCTGTCACTATTACAAACTTCCGATACCCGCCGCGTTGCTGGAAGAGCTGGAAAATGAACAGCTCGAGATGAAAGTCACGCTTTCGTACTTTATTGATCCAAACCCAGGGCTCGCTGCAAACGTTGATCCGCAACGTTATCAATCGCACGGCTTTCGCTTCGACCACCAACGAAAGAATGAGACGGCGACCCGCTTCAAACTCAGGGTCAATCCTGCTGAGCGCGATGATCCGAGCCGTCGCCCTCCTATCGAGAGCGTTGATCCCCGCTGGCTTCTCGGCGAGGACAGTGTCTCGGCTGGTTCCGTCCATTGCGACACCTGGCGTGGTCCCGCAATTGAACTACTCAATCGTGAACTGATTTGTGTAAAACCGGTCAATGGCTGGTGGCGCAATCGTGCTTCGCGGGACGTTTGTACTCGGAAGTCGCGATATGCGCTTATCGTCTCGATTAAGGCCATCAACACGGGAATTGATCTTTACACACCGATTGTTACCTCAATCGGACTGCCAATACCCATCCCGGTGGAAATCGAGATTTGACATAGTCGTCCGTTAAAAACACGGAATGTGTTGCCCCGTTTGATTTTTCCGTGCGCCGGCAAGTATTCGATTTTGCAGGGTTGGGGCGGATAGAGGCCCGGAATCTTGCGATTTCGAGGAGCATTTTCCCGATTCCAAAGGG
>JARLIR010000052.1 GCA_031291635.1 Rhizomicrobium sp.
CAGCTTGAAATCCGCGAAGGTGATTGCAAGGGCGAAAAGCTTGCTGTCGTTCCACTCACACGCAAGAGCGCTCATCTTCACATTTCGCTGACGCCGCGCTCGGGTATCCACGATCTTTGTTTTGTTTTTGCTCGGCGCAAAATCGATCCGCTATGGGCACTCGATTGGGTTCAGCCTTTGGCCAAGGAGTAATCATGGCATTGACGATCTTGGCGCCGCTTTCGGGGTGGGTTGCTGCGCTGGAGGAAGTTCCCGATCCCGTCTTTTCCGAACGCATTTTGGGCGACGGCGTTGCTATCGATCCCACGAGTGATCGGCTTCTGGCGCCGTGTGACGGTATTGTCGTGGCCCTAGCCAAGCATGCCGTGACCATTCGGGCGGAATGCGGCGCAGAAATCCTGGTTCATGTCGGCCTTGAAACGGTGGCCTTGAAAGGCTTGGGTTTCACGGCACTGATAGAAAAAGGCCGCTCCGTAAAAGCGGGCGAGCCGCTGCTCACTTTCGATCTCGATATCCTGGCGCGTCATGCCAAAAGCCTTATTACGCCAGTAATCATCGCCAATGGCGAGGCCTTTGCGATCGCAAGTCGTACCGTCTCGCGTGAGGTGAGGGCAGGTGAGGTACTTATGGAGGTTGCGCCCGTCACGGCCTCTGTTTCGATCACGGAACAGAGTGTGGAAAGTGCTCAGCGCGTTGTGCAGGTCGCGTCCGAACATGGGTTGCATGCGCGCCCTGCTGCCTTGCTGGCTAGCGCCGCCAAAACCTTCGCCGGTGAAATCAGGCTTATCTGCGGCGACCGCACTGCCAATGCCAAAAGCACTGTCGCCATCATGGCGCTGGGTGTGCGCTGTCAGGATGCGGTAACGCTTTCGGTCACCGGCGCGGGGGCTGAGGCGATGGTCGAGCGTCTCGACCAGCTCTTGGGCCAAGCGCATCGTGAGGCCAAACCTATGGCCTCCCTGCAAAGCCCAAAATCCGCGAACACTACGACGCGACTTTATGGCGTTCGCGCTGCACCGGGCCGGGCCTCTGGCATCGCGGTCCCGCTTCGCGCCCGTGAAATCGTGGTTGTGGAGCAGGGCATAGGCATCGCTGCTGAGACCAAAGCCTTGCACGACGCGTTCGCGGCTTTGCGGGAGCGTCTGGGAAGCGCCGCGGCGGCAGCCTCGGGCCCGGCGCGCGAAATTCTGGTGGCGCATCTCGAATTGCTTGGCGATTCCGAGCTTGAGGCCGCTGCCTTAAATGTCATCGCGGAGAACAAGAGTGCAGGCTTTGCCTGGCGCAGCGCGATTCAGCATTTCGCAGCCTTGTTTCGCAGC
>JARLIR010000053.1 GCA_031291635.1 Rhizomicrobium sp.
CTAGTGTTAATGGGCGATCCCGGGCGCACCTATTTTCCCAAGACCGGTGTGGAGAAGTTGGCGACCTACAATGTCCTCACCACGCGCGAGCTCGAAGATCGCGAGATGCGCGAAACCAGCGTCTATCGACTCACGCCTTGACTCAAAGGGGCCGTCGTTACTTACTGGAACAAACAGGGAACATAAACATGCCAATCGACGGAACCTTGGATTATATCGAGCTGCCGGGCGCCGACATTCCGGCCACCAAACTCTTCTACAAAACGGTCTTCGGCTGGCGCTTCACCGATTACGGGCCCGATTATGCGGCCTTCGAGGCGTGCGGCCGCGATGGCGGCTTCAATGCCGAGCGTAAGGTGCTGGCGGGCGGTGGTCCTTTGATCGTGCTCTACGCCAATGATCTGGAGGCCATGGAAGCCAAGGTGGTTGCCGCTTCCACTTCCGCGATCCTAACGGCAATGAACTGGCGGTGTGGACCAAACGCTAAACCGAAAGTGACCGGATCGCGGCAATCTGCGCTTGGAAAACTTAAGACTGCGCAGGAACTAGGCGTGGCGCTGGACTAGGCGGAGCCGCCGCCCTATGCCAGAGTGACAGTGTCACGTCGGGGTCATCTCATGCTTTTTAACCGCGTCAAGTCGCTGGACGCCATCATGGCGACGGCAGAAAAAAAGTCGCTTCGCCGCTCTTTGGGACCTTTTCAACTAACGCTTTTGGGAATTGGCGCGGTCATCGGGACCGGCATCTTCGTCTTGACAGCCGAAGCCGCTCAGAAAGCGGGCCCCGGCATGCTGCTGTCGTTTATGGTCGCCGGTTTCGTCTGCGGTGTCGCGGCGCTCTGTTACGCCGAACTGGCCTCGATGGTCCCGGTCGCAGGCTCGGCCTACACTTACACTTACGCGGTTGTGGGCGAGATCATGGCCTGGATGGTCGGCTGGGCCCTGATCCTGGAATATGCCGTGGGCGCCAGCGCGGTCGCAGTCGGCTGGTCCAATCATGCGGTAGGTCTGTTGCACGGGTTGGGCGTCAATTTTCCCTCTGCGCTGAGCAATGCCGACGCCCTGATGGCCAAGGTGCAACTGGCTTTCGGCGCCGCCCCTTCGCCCGACCTTCTCACCGCCCTGCAAGTCGGCGGCTGGGTCAATCTTCCCGCGATTGTCGTCGCAGGCTTTGTCACCTGGCTCCTGGTGATTGGCACCACGGAAAGCGCCCGTTTCAATGCCGTGCTGGTGTTGATCAAGATCACCGCCCTAACAGTTTTCATCGCGCTGACCGTCCCTGTGATGCAGGCGCAGAATTTCGTGCCTTTTGCCCCCACAGGTGCCACCGGCATCTTCGGCGCTGCAGCCTCGATCTTCTTTGCCTATGTCGGCTTTGATGCGGTCTCAACCGCCGCCGAGGAAACGCGCAATCCCCAGCGCAACATCCCCATCGGCCTGATGGCCAGCCTTGGCATCTGCACTCTGTTTTATCTTTTGGTGGCCAGCGGTGCGATTGGTACTATCGGGGCTCAACCCTTGATGAATGCGGGCGTGGCCCTCACGCCGGGCACAGCGGAAATGGCCGGCCGTTGCGCCGCTGTCATTAAGTCCGGCGCTCTGGAACCCTTGGTCTGCTCCAGAGAGGCATTGGTGCATGTCCTGATTACAACCGGCTTTCCGGCCATCGGGCGCTTGGTGGGATTGGCTGCCGTGCTGGCACTGCCCTCGGTCGTGCTGATGATGATGTACGGCCAGACCCGCATTTTCTTCACCATGGCGCGCGACGGGCTCTTGCCGGAAAAGCTCGCTTCGGTGCATCCGCGCTTTAGAACCCCGCATGTCGTCACCATTCTGACCGGGGTCGCCACGGCGATTGCCGCTGCTGTTCTGCCGGTGGGAAGGCTCGCCGATTATTCCAATTCCGGCACGCTCTTTGCTTTTCTCATGGTGGCCGTTGCCGTGATGGTGCTGCGCAAAACCGACCCCAGCCGCAAGCGGCCCTTCCGTACCCCGATTGTCTGGGTGGTTGCGCCCTTGGCCATCATCGGCTGCATCGGGCTCTATTTGTCGCTGCCTTTGACCGCCATTCTGGTGCTACCGATCTGGGGTGCTATTGGTCTCGTGGTCTATTTCGCCTATAGCCGCTCACGTAGCCATGTCGGGCGTGGCATCAGCGGCAGCGATGGTGAGGACGATCCCCCGATCTATGGCGTAAAAATGTGAACACACACCCTAGGTTTGAACTCCACCGGCGCCTTTATCGGTGGAATGACGGGATTGCATTATGGCCCAAGGCGACGAAGCGGCACTGACCGAGCCCGAGCCGGTTATCGCGGAACTGAAGTTAAAGCGGGCCCTGGGGCCAACCAGTCTGATCATGATCGGCATCGGCTCGATCGTCGGCGCCGGTATCTTCGTCTATGCCGGGCATGCCGCAGCGGCCAATGCCGGTCCGGCGGTTCTGATCTCCTTTGCCATCGCCGGTTTCGGCTGCTTGTTCGCGGGGCTGTGCTACGCCGAATTCGCCTCGATGATCCCGGAATCGGGCAGTTCCTACACCTATGCCTACGCCACCATGGGCCGCTTCATGGCCTGGTTCATCGGCTGGAACATGGTGCTGGAATACGGTGTATCAGCCTCGGGTGTTGCCGCCGGCTGGTCGGGCTATTTCCTCAGTTTCCTGCAGCATATGGGTATCGCCTTTCCGGCCGCCTTTGCCAATGCACCGCTGGAAGGCCACGGCATCGGCGATTTGCACCTCACCGGCGCGATCATCAACCTGCCAGCCGTCGTTTTGATCGTGGCCTTGACCGCCCTTCTGGTGGTCGGCGTGCGCGAGACCGCGCGCTTCAACAACGCCATGGTGTTGCTCAAGGTCGGTATCGTGCTGATGCTGATCCTCTTCGGCCTGCCCTATGTGACGGCGGCGCATTTCACGCCTTTCATTCCGCCCAACACCGGCCAGCTCGGGCATTTCGGCATCTCGGGAATTTTCGCCGGTGCGGCGATCGCCTTCTTCGCCTTCATCGGCTTTGAGGCGGTGTCGGTCTCGGCCTCGGAGTGCAAGAACCCGCAGCGCGATCTGCCGATCGGTATTCTTGGCTCGCTCGCTGTTTGCACCGTGCTCTACATCCTGATCGCCGTGGTGTTGATCGGCATCACCGATTGGCGAACGCTCGACGTGCCCGATCCGATGTCCTTCGCCGTGAGCAAGGTCGCTGGCCTCAAATGGCTGGTGCAGTACGTCAACATCGCGGCGATGGCGGGCCTCGGCACGGTGGTCTTCACCTCGCTCTACGGCCAAACACGCGTGTTTTATTCGATGGCCCGCGACGGTTTCCTGCCCCCCGCCTTCAGCGCGGTGCACAAGACCTTTCACACCCCCCATCGCGGCACCATCATCGTCGGCGTCGTGGCAGCGCTGCTGGCAGCGATTTTTCCCTTCGATGTGCTGGCTGACCTCGTCTCGATCGGTACGCTGCTCGCTTTCATCGCGGTGTGTACCGGCATCATGATTCTGCGCATCACCACGCCCAAGGCGCCCCGCTCATTCCGCACCCCCTTCGTCTGGTTGGTAGCCCCTGCCGGTATCGCGGTCTGTGGCGTGATGATGTTTTTCCTCTCCGACGGCACCAAATGGCGGTTGGTGATTTGGACCGCCCTCGGGCTCGTCATATACTTCGCCTACGGCATCTGGCATGCCGCGCCTTGGAAGTGGAAAGTGTCCAACGGCCCGGAGGAGTAGCTCTTGTCCTACCGCTCGCTGCGCGAATTCATGGCCAAGCTCGAGGCTGCGGGCGATCTTGTCCGCGTGGCCGAGCCGGTCTCCACCGTTCTCGAAATGACGGAAATCCAGACAAGGCTGCTGGCTGAACAAGGCCCCGCCGTGCTCTTCGAGCGTCCCATCAGAGCCGATGGCACCGTCAGCGATATCCCGGTGCTGGTGAATCTCTTCGGCACGGTCAAGCGCGTGGCGCAAGGCGTCACCATCGGCGGCAAGGAACGCACCACGGCGGGCGAGCTGCGTGATGTCGGTGAACTCCTTGCCAGTCTGCGCCAGCCCGAGCCGCCGCGCAGCCTGGGTGATGCTTTCGAGATGCTTCCGCTGGCCAAAGCCGCGCTCTCGATGCGTCCCAAAACCGTGTCGCGCGCCGCCTGCCAAGAGATCGTCCTGCGCGGCGAAGAGATCGACCTTTCCCGCCTTCCCATCCAAACCTGCTGGCCAGGCGAACCGGCGCCGCTGATCACTTGGCCGCTGGTCGTCACCAAAGGCCCCAGCGATACGCGCGAGGACAATTTCAACCTCGGCATCTATCGCATGCAGGTGCTGTCGAAGAACCAGACCATCATGCGTTGGCTGCGCCATCGCGGCGGGGCGCAACATCACGCCCGTTGGGCCAAGGAACACAAAGAGCCCCTGCCCGCCGCCATCGTGCTCGGCGCCGATCCCGGCACTATTCTCGCTGCCGTGACGCCGGTACCCGATACGCTGTCGGAATATCAGTTCGCGGGCCTGCTCCGCGGCGACCGTGTCGAGCTGGTCGATTGCATCACGCAGCCGTTAAAGGTGCCCGCTGAGGCCGAGATCATCCTGGAAGGTGAAGTCTCGCTGAACGATTATCGTGATGAAGGCCCATATGGCGATCACACCGGTTACTACAACGCCGTCGAGCAATTCCCTGTCTTCACCGTGACCGCGATCACGATGCGGCGCCAACCAATCTATCTTTCCACCTTCACCGGCCGGCCGCCTGACGAACCGTCAGTGCTGGGTGAAGCGCTGAACGAGGTCTTCATTCCCCTTATTCAGCAGCAGTTTCCCGAGATTGTCGATTTCTGGTTGCCGCCCGAAGGCTGCTCCTATCGCATCGCGGTCGTCAGTATGAAGAAGGCTTATCCCGGCCACGCCAAGCGCGTGATGATGGGCGTGTGGTCGTATCTGCGTCAGTTCATGTACACCAAATGGGTGATCATCGTGGACGACGACATCAA
>JARLIR010000054.1 GCA_031291635.1 Rhizomicrobium sp.
AAATCGTCGTAGCCGACCGCACCAGCCGGCGCCGCCAAGACAGCGACGACGGCCCATACCAATAATCCAAGACGCACGGTGTCCCCCCTACCGCAATGAGGGAACGATACGCCGCCACAGCTTCAGGTGATAGCACCTCAGGCTGTGACATGCGTGCGCAGCTAGCGCTTGGTCTTGTTCAGCGCCTCCAACGCGGGCTTCATGGCATCGAGTTCGGCGCCGAAACCGGCCCAGTCGCCAGCTTTCAACTTTGTCAGCGCTTTGTTGTAGTGATCGAGCGCGGCGCGTGCGGTATCGGAGAGCGGCGTGCCCGGCGCGACCGCCGAAGAGGTCGAGCTGGCTTGCGGTTGCGCAGCCGCACCAAGATCGGGCGTCATGCCTTGCGGCACCGGGAACAGAGCCGCCAGTGCTTTGGCCAGCGTCTCTTCCATCACCACCTTGCCATTGAAGACCGCGATCACGCGTTTCAGTTCCGGCAACTGGCCAGAGGCAGCGCGCAGATACAGCGGCATGACGTAAAGGATGGAATTCTCCACTGGCACCACCAGCAGATTGCCGTGAATGACGCGGCTGCCCATCTGGTTCCACAACGAGATCTGCTGGCTGACATCGGTGTTCTGATTGATCAGCGCATTGATCTGGAACGGCCCATAGACGAGCTTTTCTTTCGGGAAGGTGTAGACGATGAGCTTGCCGTATTCGGGCTGATCGCAGCGCGCCGCCAGCCAAGCGATCATGTTATCGCGCTGGTTAGGCACCATCGGCAGCATGAGGACGAATTCGGTCTTCTTCTCGCCCGGCAACCGCATGTTGATGAAATACGGCGCCATCTTGGCTTCCGCATCGCCGTCCGAACCGGTGGGCTTGCGCGGAAACTGCCAAAGATCTTCGCGGTTGTAGAACACCTCCGGCGTGTTCATGTGATAGGAGCGATACATCTCCGACTGGATGGTGAAGAGGTCTTCGGGATAGCGCGTATGGCGATGCAGATCGGCCGGCATCGCCGTGATCGGCTTGAACAGGCCCGGATAGATGCTGGCATAAGTCCGGATGATTGGATCGACCGCATCGGTGACGTAGAAATCGACGGTGCCGTTATAGGCATCGATCACCACCTTGACGGAATTGCGGATATAGTTCGTCGAACCATCATCGACATGCTTGGAATAGGGAAAGCCGTCGGAGGTGGTATAGGCGTCCTGCATCCAATA
>JARLIR010000055.1 GCA_031291635.1 Rhizomicrobium sp.
CAATTGGCCGCGCCGCCCGCTCACCACCGCATTGATCTTCGAGGTGGCATCGTTCGGCACATGGATCTTCACATGCGCGATGGGCTCCAACAGAACCGGCGCGCATTGCGGCATACCATCTTGCATGCCGACCCGGGCCGCCGTCTGGAAGGCTGCATCTGAGGAATCCACGGTGTGATACGAGCCATCACACAGTGTCACCGACAGATCGACCACCGGAAAGCCCAGCGGTCCTTCTTTTAAGTATTCCACCACGCCCTTTTCGACGGACGGGATCCACTGCCGCGGCACCACGCCGCCGACAATCTGGTCGATGAAGGTAAAGCCTGCGCCGCGTTCCAGCGGACGGATCACCAACTCGACATCGCCGAATTGTCCGTGCCCGCCCGATTGGCGTTTGTGCCGCCCGCGCTGACTGACAGATTTGCGGATGGTTTCTTTGTAAGGAACCGATGCCGGTTTGGTGTTCAGCTTCAGCCCGTATTTGCTCATCAGCCGGTCCGCAGCGACGCGCAAATGGATTTCGCCTTGTCCGGACAGCGTCATCTCATGCAGTTCGGCATCCTGCTCGAATTTGAGGGCAGGGTCTTCCTCCATCAGTTTGCCGAGGGCCGCCGTCAGTTTCACTTCATCCTTGCGATCGGCGGCTTGGATGGCGAGTTTGTAGACCGGCGTCAACAATTCGACCGGGGTCTTGGGTGGGACTGTCTTGCCACTTGTTACCGTCGCGCCCGTTGCCACGCCTTCGAGCCGCGCCAGGGCCACGGTGTCACCGGGTCCAGCTTCGGTCAGCTTGTTCTGCGCCGCACCCACCAGTGAGAAGATGCCGCCAACCCGCGCTTCCTCACCGCCGCTGGTTTGCAGCACCGCGCCGTCCTTGAGCACGCCTTGCATCACGCGGGCGATGGAGAGCTTGCCGCCATGGGTCGAATAGACCGTCTTCAGCACTTGCGCATAGACGTCGTTGCTCACCGGAATGGCAAGCCGCGCCGCTGCCAGATTCACATCCGGGCATTCGTGGCGCAGCGCTTTCATGAGCCGTGTCAGCCCGTGGCCGCGTTCGGCGGAACCGATAAAGACCGGCACCACCAGACCT
The DNA here is from genome assembly GCA_031291635.1 of Rhizomicrobium sp. Classification (GTDB taxonomy): domain Bacteria; phylum Pseudomonadota; class Alphaproteobacteria; order Micropepsales; family Micropepsaceae; genus Rhizomicrobium. Next base: position 1,097 of record JARLIR010000055.1, read on the forward strand.
TCGGCGAAGTCACGGCGTAGATCGCCGAACACCTCTTCGCGCGCTGGCTCCTGATCGGAGAGCAACTCTTCCATCAGATGCTCGTCATAATCGGCGAGCTTTTCCAGCATGGCGTAGCGCGCTTCTTTCTCGCGCTCCTTGTCAGCGATATCGATGGTCTCGGAGTTCTTGCCTTCGCGATAGACAAAGGCGCGTTCCAGCGCCAGATCGACAAAGCCGGTCACGACTTCGTCTTCCCAAATGGGAATCTGGCGCAGCAGCAGCGGAGTTTGGCTGGCATCCTGCAAGGTGGCGAGGATGGCGCGCAGCGAACCCGAGGCTTTGTCGATCTTGTTGACGAAGAGCATGTGCGGAATTTTGAGATCTTCCAGCCGCTTCAGATAGGGGCGCAGCATCTGCACCTTGGCGGGCTCGGGCTCGATCACCACGATGGCGGCGTCGATGCCGTGCAGAGCAAAAATCGTGTCCTGCAGAAATTCGATGGAACCGGGACAATCCAGAAAGGTGAAGCTCTGATCCATGAAGCGCGTGGTGGCGCAGTTGATCTCGACGCTCATCTGACGGCTGCGGGCTTCGGGACTGGAATCGCCCACTGTGTTGTTTTGGGAAACCCCGCCTTTGCGCGGGATGGTGCCGTTGGCGAACAGTACGGCTTCCAGCAAGGTCGTCTTGCCGGACCCATAGGGTCCTACAAGGGCCACAGTGCGTGGCCCTTTTCCTCCGTTGGGTTGAGACATGATTGGCCTCCTTCGGGCCCCGTGGGAATTTGGGGTCCGGGGGGGCGCGGCGGGCGGCAGTCCCGGTCAGTCGGGCCGCGTCACGCGCCCCTTTTTGGTTTCTCAGCCTCGCGCTGAATCCCCTCTCTTGGCAAGAGGCCAGCGCGCTTTGCTGCACACGCGAAAAGGCGGTAGCGTGCCGGCGCAGCCCCCTTTTCGCTTCGAGGTCTCCGTGGCCGACGCCGCCAAGCGCCCGACCCATCCGGTGCTTTTTCTCATCCTGTTTGTGCCGATGGGCATATCCAACGGCTATGTCGTGGTGACCCTGGCTTATCTTCTGGCGGCGGCAGGCATCGACGCGATGGGGATCGCGGCTTTGGGGGCGTGGAGCCTTGTGCCTCAGACCTGGAAATTCCTTGGCGGGCCTTTGGTCGACACCACCCTGACCAACAAGGCGTGGTTCCTGCTTTCGGCGGTGGCGACGGGCCTCTTCATGATCGCCGCCTCGGTGATCACGCCGTCTGCGGCCAATTTCACCCTGATTGCGGTCCTCGCCTTTCTCTTCAGCACCGCTTCAGCCTTCAACGCGCTCGCGGCTGACAGCATCATGGCTTATGCCACGGTGCCGGAAGAAAAGGGCCGCGCCGGCGGCTGGAGCCAAGCGGGCAATCTCGGTGGTTCAGGACTGGGCGGCGGTCTCGGCCTGTGGCTGTCCCAGAACGCGACGGCGTCGGGCGATAAGGGACTCGGTCAATGGTTGGCGGCGCATACCGGCTGGCACAGCTTTGTCGAGCTGGGCGTGTGGCTGTCCCAAAATGTGGGGGCAGGGGCCATCTCTGGACTGGCGGTCGGACTGGTATGCTTATTGTCTTGTATCGGCCTTATCTATGTCCATGAGCCGGTGGTAGAGCATCGCGCCGCGAGCTTTCGCCAGAGCCTGATCAACGTGGCCTTGGATTCCTGGAATCTCGCCTGCTCCCGCAAAGGGCTCCTCGCGGTCGTCCTGCTTGGTCTACCTATCGGCGTTGGCGCCATGACCCAGCTATGGTCGGGGGTGGCCTCCGATTGGCACGCTTCGGCGGGCTGGGTGGCCCTGGTCAATGGCGCCATGGGCGGGGTGTTGTCGATGATCGGCTGCATCGCCGGAGGCTGGCTTTGCGACAAGATGGATCGCATGACGGCGCTCAATCTTTTCAGCTTGGCGACCTGCCTTTGCGCGCTCGCCATGGCGCTGGCCCCGCGCACCGAGGCCAGTTTCATCTGGTTTGTTTGCGCCTATATGATCCTGACCGGCTTTTGCTACGCGGCTTTCGGCGCTGTGGTGTTGGAAGCCATCGGCAAGGGCGCGGCGGCGACCAAGTATAATCTCTTGGCCAGCATGGCGAATGTGCCGATCATCTATTTGTCGATCCTGGACGGCAAAGCCCATGACCATTGGGGCTCGGGGGGCATGCTCGTCACCGACGCTGTTGTGCCGGTGATCGGCACCGCGATCTTCGTAACCTTCGCCCTGCTGACACGGCGCTTCTATAAAGATAAACTCCCGGTTGATTAGGGCGAAACACCGAATGGGGAGCATCATGAACCATCTTTGCCATAGCCCATCCTGCAGCACCCCTTGGCACCGCCGCGCGTTTCTGGGCGCCGGTCTTGTCGCTGTCGGTGCTGCTGGTCTGATCCCGACGCGCGCCTTTGCGGGTCATGCTGAAGCGTTGGCGCTCACCTGCATCGATTACCGCTTGGTCGATGATGCGGTGCATTTCTTCGATGGCAAGCATCTGACCAATGAATACGATCAGGTCTCGCTGGCAGGGGCCTCGCTGGCGGCGGTGTCCGCCAAATTCCCGTCGTCGAACGCCGCCTTCTGGGATCAGCTCAGCATCGCCAAAACCCTGCATCACATCAAGAAGGTGGTGGTGCTCGATCACCGCGATTGTGGCGCCTTCAAAGTGGCCTTTGGCGACAGGTTCGCCTCCGAGCGCGCTGCCGAGACGGCACAGCACAAACAGGTCATGGCGCAGATGAAAGCGGCACTGAAGGCCAAGCATCCCGATCTTGGCGTCGAGTTTTATCTTCTGGCGCTCGACGGTTCGGCCGAGGAAATTACACTTTAGGCGGCGGCGCTTGCCCGTTCGACCAGCAGCGTTTCGCTGCCGCCTTGCTCAATCAGGGTTGCGGCGCGCTCTTCGAGTTCCATGGCTGTCCGCAGCATAAGCTGGCGGTAAAGCGTATCGCCAGCCTCGGCCGCGCGCGCGCGAAAGTCTTTTGCAATTTGCTGGACTTCCGCGGCGTGGATCGTGAGCAATTCCATGGCACCTCTCCAGGGGTTGCACGGGGGGCAACGAGTGGATGGTGACAGTCTACGCGCCGAGCACCGCGTTACTATTGGGGCCTATCCTTATAGGTAGTCACGCGGTTGTTGTTTACCGTAGCGAAGCGCAGAACCGCTGAATGCGTGAGCAGGCGTCTTCTAACGCCTTGGTTGATGTCGCATACGAAACGCGGAAGAAGGGCGACAGGCCAAAGGCGGCACCGTGTACCACGGCCACGCCTTCACCTTCCAGCAGCTCGCTGGCGAAGACTTCATCATTGCTGATGATCTTGCCGGAGGGCGCGGTTTTGCCGATCAGCTTGCGCAGCGTGGGATAGACATAGAAAGCGCCTTCCGGCGTCGGGCATTCAATGCCAGTGGCTTGGTTCAGCATCGAGACCACCAGATCGCGGCGCTCTTCGAAGATCTTCTTGCGCTCGGCAATGAAGTGCTGCGTCCCGTTCAGGGCTTCCACACTCGCCCATTGCGAGATCGAGGTGGCGTGGCTCACCGATTGGCTTTGCAGCTTGGCCATGGCTTTGACCAGCGGTTCGGGGCAGCCGCAGAAGCCGATGCGCCAGCCGGTCATGGCATAGGCCTTGGAGACGCCATTCATGGTTAGCGTGCGCTCATAAAGCTTGGGCTCGACCGCGGCGATGGTGGAGAATTGGAAGTCGCCGTAGACGAGATGCTCATAAATATCGTCGGTCAGCACCCAGACTTGCGGATGCTTGAGCAGGACATCGGCCAGCGCCTTGAGCTGGGCGGCGGTGTAGCAGGCGCCGGTCGGGTTGGAGGGCTGGTTCAGGATCAGCCATTTGGTCTTGGGCGTGATGGCGCGGTCGAGCTGTTCCGGAGTGAGGCGGAAACCGTTCTCGAAGGTGGCTTCGACCACCACCGGGGTGGCCCCGGCCAGGGCCACGATGTCGGGATAACTGACCCAATAGGGGGCCACGCAGATTACCTCGTCACCCGGGTTCAGGGTCGCCAGCAGGGCGTTGTAGATGATGGCTTTGCCGCCGGCGGAGACGAAAATCTGGGAAGGCGTGTAATCGAGCCCGTTCTCGCGCTTGAATTTGGCCGCCACGGCCTTGCGCAGTTCGGGGATGCCCTCGACCGGGGTGTACTTGGTCTCGCCGCGCCTAATTGCCGCAATGGCGGCTTCCTTGATATTATCCGGGGTATCGAAATCCGGCTCGCCGGCGCCCAGACCAATGACGTCGCGCCCTGCGGCTTTCAGGTCCCGGGCCTTCTGCGTCACCGCAATCGTCTGGGAGGGCTGAATGCGTCCCAACGATTCGCTCAAAAATCCCTTTGGTAACGCGGCCATGGTGTCCTCACTTCGGTGAACCGGACGGCGCTTTGCCGTCGCAAAGCGTCAAAATTTGGGCGGCAGACTGCCGCTGTTAAAACGTGCTCGCAAGTGCGGGCTAGAATGATTACCGTCAATTACCATATCGCAAGATTCGGTGATGTATCATCACACGCTAGGAGGAGTGACCGTCATGCGTCGGTTTGCCGTCCTGCTGCTGGCGGGGTTACTGCTTGGGGATTGCACCAAGCATTACGATCCCCCACAGGGTCGCTGGATCGGGCATTTCGAATCGCCCCAGGTCGTTGTGGTCGCTTGGCTGGAGATCCTGCCCGGCGGTGACATCCGCGTCAGCGCCCCCGATTACCTCGATGTGGGTGAGCCGACCGCCGATCAGCGTGACACCATGCACAAACGTCTCGCCAGCGATCTGTCTGACAGCTGGGGCGCGGTGAAGACCCGCCGCTACGAGTTCGACGGCCATGTCTTCCGCAAGGAAGGCGGTGTGGCGCCGCAAATGGAATGGGATGCGAACAAGAAAGAAATGAAGGTCGTCTTCTACTTCGGCATGCAGCATTCGATCCGCATCCCGATGACTGCGGTCAAAAATTTCGGCGAAGACCCTTGGCTGCCCTGAAGTACTAAGTCGGCGCTTTCAAAATTCGTGAAACGCGAAAAACGCTGCCAGGCTGAGAAAGCCGAAGGCGACGAGGTGGTTCCATTTCAGCGCTTCACCCAGATAAAACGTCGAGAAGACAGCAAAAACAACGAGGGTAATGACCTCTTGCATGGTTTTGAGCTGGGCTGCGGAATAGACTGTGTAGCCGATGCGGTTGGCCGGAACCGCGAGACAATACTCGAAAAAGGCGATGCGCCAGCTCACGGGGATGACAAGCCATAGCGAGGCGCCAGGGAATTTGAGCTGCCCATACCAGGCAAACGTCATGAACACATTGGAGAGGATAAGCAGGCCAATCGGGGCAAGAGCGGGCCAATTCATACGGTACCTCGTGGCGTTAGCAGCGCTTGCTTAACGCGCCGGACGGAAATTGGTCGCGAGACTTGGGCGAAGGCTGGGATGGGACACTTGTTTACAAGTTCGCTATGCCGCTCACTACCGCAATCGTCAGCGCCGTTTCACTATCCTCTCGAACCGCGGCGACGCGGCTCAAGGACGTCATCACCCGCCATTTTGTCCCTCCGGACCCAATCGGTGTGCGATGCCGGGATTGTGCCCAAGCTTATGCTCCACCACGCGGCACAGTCGTTAGGACGGCCGGACCTTTTCGGGGTCCCCAAGACCGCAGGGTGTCCGGCCGCCCCCCCGCCCCAAAAAAGCCCACTCTAAACGCGATGGTTGCAGCGCCGGAGAGCGGTGGGTTGGTGCGTTCAAGGAAAGTTGTCCTCTCTGGGCCTAGTCAAAGCCAGGTCATTCAGAGAAACATGTTGTCGAATGCCATCCGAACCCCATATTGAATTTTTAACAGCCCGATGCCCGGTCTCGAACGAGCGAACTCCATGAAGACCCTATTGAACAGCGTTTCCATTCTCGTGCTGACATTTGCCCTTGGGGCATGTGCAACCACAGCTCCGCAACCGGTCAAACCGGATGATTTCCCCAAGGCTTACCAGGCTCCGGCCAGTGATGCCGAAAAGGAAGTCTCTGCCGATTGGTGGAAAAGCTTCTCCAACCCGGAGCTAACCTCCTTCATCGACGAGGCCCATAGCGGCAACCTCGACATGGCGACGGCCGCTGCCAGGGTGCAGCAGGCTCAGGCCCAGACCGGCATCTCCACGGCGCAACTTTTCCCCACGGTAGGGGCGAATTTGACCGCCCAGCGCCAAGGCAACCATTCTTTCAGCCAGAATTCGTTCGGGCTGAACGGTGCTGCTAGCTACGAACTCGACCTCTTTGGCAGGAACGTCAATTCCGTACGCGCAGCCCGCAATACGGCGCTGGCGGCGATTTATTCCCAAGACACGGCCCGCATCACGACCGAAGCCAACGTCGCCGGGAGCTATTTCGCGGTGCTGGCCCTGCGTGAGCGCATCGACATTGCCCAGAAGAATGTCGAAGCCGCCAAGCGGATTCTCGCCATCACTCAGGCCAAGGTGTCCAACGGCGTTCTGTCCAATCTGGAACTCGCGCAGCAGACCGCCATCGTGCTCGGTCAGGAAGCCGCCATTCCGCGGCTACAAGAGTTGGAGCGCGAGCAGCGCAACGCGCTCGCCATCCTGCTGGGTCGTATGCCCGGCACCCTCAAGATCGATGGTGCCAGCCTTGAAGGCATGGTCGCTCCGCCGGTAAAGCCTGGTCTGCCGGCTACCCTGTTGACCCGCCGTCCAGACGTCGCTCAGGCCGAGGCGAGCTTACTGGCAGCCCATGCCAATCTTGATGCGGCGCGCGCGGCCTTTTTGCCCGGCGTCAGCCTCACCGCTGGTGGCGGTTGGCAGAGTGCCGTGTTCAACAGCCTTATCAATCCCAGCAATTTGGCCTTCAGCTTAGGGGCCACGGTGGCGCAATCCATTTTCGATGGTGGCCGTCTGACCTCGCAGCGCGACTACGCCAAAGGCGTTGAGAACGAGCTGATCGCCTCGTATCGCAGCGCAGTTCTTTCGGCCTTGAACGATACCGAAACCCAACTCGGCAGTGTGTCGGCTTATGGCGAGCAGGAGCGGTTGACGACGGATCAGGTGAAGAACGCGCAAGAAGCCTTCCGCATCTCGGAACTACAGTATCGTGAGGGCGTAATCGATCTCCTCACCGTGCTGCAGGCGCAGCAGACGCTGTTTTCCGCGCAGGATACCCTCATTCAGATCAAACAGGCTCGCCTGCAGTCGGGCGTTGGCCTCTACCGCGCCCTTGGCGGCGGCTGGGACGTAACGCAGAGTGCGGATAAGGATCTGCGCAACACCTTTATCCCGGTTCCCGATTTCACCGATTTGCCCATCGGCCTGCCGTTCTGAGGCCGGGTGATACCCAGATGAGTGGACAGGCCCGCTTCGCGCGGGCCTTTTCATTTGGGCTTGGCGGCTATTCAGGGCGGCCCCTAGCTGCCATACCCGTGGACCGCTAATAATGGCGAAGATGGGCAGTGCGATGAATGCTTCTACCCCATGGTTCCGCGTCGACCATGATGGGCAAACGCTACGGCTCACGGCAGGTGGTCCGTGGACGGTGTATCATGCCGTCAGTGTGGATGCCGGGCTTCGGGCCATCGTCCCGAATAAAGCTGCCGTTGCGGAAATAGATGCCAGCCAGATCGAGGCTTTGGATACCACTGGCGCTTGGCTTCTGCTGCGCACGCGGGCTCATCTCAAAGATGCAGGGCTAAAGATCGCCCGCTTCGAGTATCCCGAGAGCTACCGCCCGCTGGTCGGCATTATCGAAAGCGAGCATCTCGTGGCACCGGCCGAGGTCGTCACGCATGTTTCGCTAGGCACTTTCTTGGAGCGCCTGGGCCGCTCCAGTCATGCGGTCTTGATCCTCGGCGTCGGCATTTTGGGCTATCTCGGCCGCATCACTATCGAGTGGTTCAAGACTATTTACGCGCCGCAGCGCCATTTCCGCTTCACCGCGACAGCGCATCAGATCGAGCAAGTCGGCATCAACGCCTTGCCCATCGTCGGCCTGCTCATGTTTCTCGTCGGCATCGTGCTGGCGTATCAAGGCGCCGATCAGCTCAGCCGTTACGGCCTCGATATCCTGACGGTGAACGCGCTCGGCATTGGCGTCTTGCGCGAGTTGGGCGTTCTCATTACCGCGATCATCATCGCTGGACGTTCGGGCTCAGCCTTCACGGCCGAAATCGGCACCATGAAGGTGAATGAAGAGATCGACGCCATGCAGACCATGGGCCTCAACATCGATGATGTTTTGATCCTGCCACGTGTCACCGGTCTTGTTATTGCGCTGCCGTTTCTCACCTTTTTCGCCAACATTATGGCGCTGATTGGTGGCGCGATGATGTGCTATTTCCAGCTCGGCATCACGGTTCCGGCCTTCATTCGCCAATTGCATGAAGCGGTGAACGTCAACACCTTTCTGGTGGGCATGATCAAGGCGCCGGTGTTTGCTTATGTCATCGGCATGGTGGGCTGCTACGAGGGCCTCAATGTAGAGCGCAATGCCGCCAGCGTCGGCAAGCTAACCACCCGCGCCGTGGTGGAATCCGTCTTCCTGGTCATCGTGCTGGACGCGGGTTTTTCCGTCATGTTCTCGATTTTGGGGTTCTGAATGACGCCGGAACCAACCGACAGCAACCAGCCGATCATCAGCATTCGCGGCCTCGTTACCAATCTGGGCGACCGGCTGATCCATGATCACATCGATCTCGACGTGCGCCGAGGCGAGGTCATCGCCATTGTCGGCGGCTCGGGCTCGGGCAAATCCGTGCTGCTACGCTCGATCGTAGGGCTGATGCGCCCGCAAGAGGGCGCAATAGAAGTCTTCGGCGAAGATGCTCTGGCCTATGACGAAACCGCGCTGCGCCGTCTGCAGCGACGCTGGGGCGTGCTGTTTCAGGAAGGGGCGCTCTTCTCCTCCCAGACGGTGGCCGAAAATGTTCAGGTTCCTTTGCGGGAATACACCAAGATGTCCCAGGAGCTGATGAACGAGATCGCGGCGGTCAAACTGGCCATGGTCGGCCTTGGTGAAGACGCGGCAGCCAAATTTCCTTCGGAACTTTCCGGCGGCATGAAGAAACGTGCCAGCTTGGCACGTGCTCTGGTACTCGACCCCGAGATCGTGTTCCTCGATGAGCCCACCGCTGGGCTCGATCCCATCGCCGCCAATGCCTTCGACGAGCTGATCCGCAACCTTCAGAAAAGCCTCAATCTTACGGTCTTCATGGTGACCCATGACCTGGATACCTTGCGTTCCATTGCCGACCGCGTGGCCGTTTTGGTGAACCGGACGTTGAAAGTGGGAACAATTGCCGAAGTGATGCGTGACAAAGATCCTTGGATTCAGGACTATTTCTCCGGCCCGCGTGGACGCGCGGCGCTCGGCTCATGAGGTGAGATGATGGAAACCAGGGCCAATTACGTTGCTGTCGGGGCCTTTGTTCTGGTCTGCATCCTGGCGCTTGTGATCACGCTTCTATGGTTGGCTGGCGCTCAATACAGCCACGAATATCAATATTACCGCACCTATTTCCACGGCCCCGTGACCGGCCTCGGTAAGGGGACGGCGGTACGGTACAACGGCATTGATGTCGGTCATGTCCTCGATCTGCAATTTGATCCCAACGATCCGCAAGTGGTGATTTCCACATTGCAGGTGCAACCGGGTCTCGGCATCCGCGCGGATTCGATCACCTCGATCGAGCCGCAGGGCCTCACCGGTGCCTCTTATGTCGAGATTTCGGGTGGTACGAAGAATGCGCCGCTGCTCGAGCCCCAGAATGGCGAGCGCTACGCGGTGATCAAAGCCTCGCCCTCAGCGTTACAGCAGCTCACGCAAAGCGCGCCACAGCTTCTCTCCAAGCTTAATACCGTCGCTGAGCGGCTCATGGCGGTGCTTTCTGACGACAACGTCAAGCATCTGACGCATACATTGGCGAATATCGATCAGACCACGACCACCATCGCGGGGCGCTCCGCCGAAATCGACAAGGCGCTGGCCAATTTCTCCACTGCCTCCAAGGAACTTCCCGGCACCATCGCCACCGCCAACGCCAGTCTCCAAAAATTCGGCAAGCTCGCCGATGACGCAGATGATTTTGTGCGCGGCGATGGCCTTGCGGAGTTGACTGGCCTCATCGCCGACACGCGGCGCACTGTTACAAGCCTGGACCGCCTCACCAATCAGCTCGACCGTCAGCCGACCAAGCTTCTCTTCGGCGACCGGCGCAAGGGATACACACCGCCATGACCATCATGCTTCATCGCCGCGCCTTGTTCGCCGCTGCTTCTGGGCTTGTCGTTGCGGGTTGTGCCGACATCGTGGGGCCGCCGCCGGCGCCAAAATTGTATGTGCTGGAACCGAAATTCGCTGCCGTCCCCGGCGCTGCGGTCGCTTGGGCTCTGTCCGTGCAGGCGCCGGATTCCACAGCCGGTTTGGATAGCGAGCGCATTGTGATTGCGCGTCCGCCCGCCGGTCTCGATTTCTATGCCAATGCGGCCTGGTCAGACCGCGTGCCGATGCTGGTGCAGTCGGCGCTGGTGGAGGCCTTTGAGCGTTCCGGGCGCATCGCCAGTGTGGCGCAGGACAGCGCTGGAACGCGGACGGACCTCATCCTGAACACCAATTTGCGCGACTTCGAGGCCCGTTACGATGCTGGCGAGGGCGCTCCGCTTGCCGTTGTGCGTTTGGGCGCGCGTCTGATCGAAGCCCGTTCACGCCGGATCGTTGGCACGACCGAAATTTCAAAAGAAGTGCGCGCCGCCGCCAACTCGGTCGATGCGGGTGTTGCCGCTCTCACCGAGGCCTTCTCTGCGGCGCTTGCTCAACTCGTGCCGTGGGTCTTGCAGCACAGCCCCGCTTAAGCAGTTGCTGCCGGTAAGGTGAAGCGGAAGATTGTACCACCTTCGGCCCGGGGCGCGGCAGTCAGTGTGCCACCATGGGCTTCGATGATGGATTTGCTGATGGCAAGCCCAATGCCCATGCTATTTTCCTTGGTCGTGACGAAGGGCGTGAAGAGGTTGTCTGCGATGTGGGGTGTGATGCCACGTCCCGTATCGCTTACCATGACTTCGACAAACGCGTGGTCTTGATTGGTGATGGTCAATGTCAGCTCGCGGCATGTGCTGTCACTCATAGCTTCAACTGCATTGCGTAACAAGTTGACGAGGACCTGTTGTACTTGCACGCGATCCACCAGCACAGGCGCAGCATCGAGGGTGTGTTCGAAATGGAATTCGATGTTGGCAATCTTGGCGCCGATCAGCGCTAGCGCCACGGCGTCGTCGGCAATGGTGTTGATGTTGTCGATGTCACGATGGGGTGTGCGCTTTTCCACAAAGTCTCGCATACGTTTGATGATCTGGCTGGCCCGCTCCGCTTGGGTTGCGATCCTCCCGGTCACTTCGGGCAATCTCGCGATGGACTCTGGATCGCCATTGGCCACAAGGCGGCGAGCAGCGTTGCTGTAATTGAGCATAGCTGCGAGCGGCTGGTTCATTTCGTGGGCGATGCCGGCTGAGACCTGACTCATTTCCTGCATGCGCGCCACATGGATCATATCCTCGCGCATGCCGTTGAGACGTCGCTCATAATCCTTGCGCTCGGTGATATCGCGCACGGTCGCCGAGACGCCGATGATAGAACCATCGCTATCGCGCAACGGGGAAGCGGAAATCGAAACATCGAAGACGGAGCCGTCCTTACGTCGGCGCAAGGTTTCGAACTGGCGGATGGTCCCGCCTTCACCGATGGTGGCGAGTAACCGGCGCTCTTCTTCAATTCCATCGTCAGGGATGACCCATTGAAACGGCTGACCAATGATTTCTGCTGCCGTATAGCCGAACATAGCCTCTGCAGCAGCGTTCCAGCTTGTGACAATGCCATCCAATGTTCTCGATAGAATGGCATCATTGGAAAATTCGACAATCGAACTGAGCAGGGCGCGCTGTTGCTCAAACTCCAACCGCTCAGTCATGTCGTGCAGGCTGCGCGAGATCGCTAGAATCTTGCCATCAGAATTGCGTATGGAGCGTATGATGCTGATCACGGGTACCAATGTACCGTCTTTTCGGATGCGCGTGCTGCGATAAGGCTCGATGCGTTCGCCAGCGCTCGCGCGGCGGCTATTTTCGAATTCGAGCGCGACCAACTCCGATGGCACGATTTTGGGAATGACGTCGCGGGCCGAGCCTCCGACCATTTCCGCGGCGGCATAGCCAAGCATCTTCTCGGCGCCGCTATTCCAGGTCAGCACCGTGCCATCAAGACCGATACAGGTAAAACCCTCATCCGAGGAGTTGATAGCCATATTCAATATGGCGCGGTCTTGCTCATGAGTTTTCTGTTCGGTTAAATCACGCACCATGCGCGAAGTACCCATAACGGTTCCGTTCGCACTGCGGATTGGCGACACCGAAACCAGAACATAAGCCGGCATACCGTCTTTGCGGATACGGGTGGCTTCGTAAGGTGGTACGCGTTCACCCGCCACCACCCTGTGCACGATCTCCCGCTCCACTGTCACCTGCTCGGGCGCCATGAACTGACCTATACGGTCGTAAAAATTTCCACCCACCATTTCTGCGGACGTATAGCCATAGGTCAACTCGGCGGCCCGATTCCAACTCGTGATGGTACCGTCGAGCGCATAGCTGATAATGGCATCGGAGGAAGACGCCACAATGTCGCTAAGCAGGGCGTATTGTGCTTCGAAGGCTCGCCGCTCGCGGATGTCGCGGGCATTGCGCGCAATTCCGACGATGCGGCCCTGACCGTCGCGAATAGGCGCAGCAGAGACCATCAGCGGCACCGACGTGCCATTGCGATGCAGGCGGATTGTTTCGTAAGGCGCAATGGTTTCGCCGGAAAGGGCGCGCGCGAAGATGGCTTCTTCGGACTTGATTAAATCCTTGGGGATGAAGATAGGCATCAGATTGATAGCCGCAACCCCAATGACCTCTTCAGCCTGGTAACCAAACATCTGTTCTGCTGCGCGGTTCCAGCTTCTCACCTTGCCGTCGAGCGCGTAGCTGATGATGGCGTCATTGGCCGATTCGATGATGAGGGCGAGATAGGCTTTTTCCTCGTCATGTTCCATGCGGGCGCGGTAGAGCGCCGTGAGGTCGTGCAGCACCGCCAGGAAAACGCGCTTGCCCTCAAGCTCGCCTTCTTGCAAGGACACTTGCAGAGGAAAATGTGAACCATCCTTGCGTTGGCCATGCACCTCGTAACGGGCTGAGAAGGAGGTCATCTCGCCGGGCGCCGACGCCTTGGCGATCCAGGCGCGGAAATCTGCTTGCGAACTGAAGGCGAGCAGCATGTTCGCCTTGTTGCCGAGCACCGACTCCGGCGGATGCTGGAAAAGCCCCCTGCAAGCCTCGTTGTAGATGAGAACGGTACCGTCTTCATCCATGACCAGAACGCCGTCGATGGAGGTACGAATGAGAATGCGAAACAGCGCGTGATCACGCTCGCCTAACCCCGGCAAAGGGCTATCCGCAGAAGGGTATGTATGGTCCTGCCAGTTCATGCATATTTCGCCGGAAACGTCAGCTTCGCGGAAGAGAAAGCAATCTAACGAACAATCTGCGATTGGTGTAGGCGTAAATAACGATTATAAGAATGATTATTAACAAAGCGCCAAATGCCGCAATGTCTTTGAGCCGGTGTGTGACCGCAGTCCCGGTGGCTCCTAAGGGGATGCAGTAGCGTCGGCTGGTACGGTGAAGCGGAAGATCGTGCCACCGCCCGGATTGGGCTCAGCCGTCAGCACTCCACCATGGGCTTCGACGATGGTCTTGCTGATGGCAAGTCCGATGCCCATGCCGTGGTCTTTGGTGGTGACGAAAGGCTTGAAGAGTTGGCTGGTGATCGTTTCAGCGATGCCGTGACCGGTATCAGCAACCGTGACCTCGACACGGTCCTCGCTTTGTCGCTTAGCGCTGAGTGTTAAGTGACGCTGTTCCGATCGCTCCATGGCTTCCACCGCATTGCGCAGCAGATTGACCAGCACTTGCTGAATTTGCACACGATCGACCAGCACCGCAGGGAGCCCGTCCTCGGGCTCGAAATGGGTTTGGATATTGCTGGCTTTGGCGCCGAGCAGGCCTAGGGCCATAGCGTCGTCGATGATGTCCACGATGTCGTTGCAACCCCGCTGACTGGCACGTTTTTCCAGGAAATCGCGCATCCGGCGAACTATCTGTCCGGCGCGTTCAGCCTGTTGCGCCACTTTGCCGATGACGGATTGGACTTTTTCAATGTCTTCGTCGCTGCCGCTGGCTGCTAGGCGTCTAGCAGCGTTGGCATAGTTGAGCATGGCGGTGAGCGGTTGGTTGAGCTCATGGGCGATCCCTGCGGAAACTTGGCCCAGCTCACTCACACGCGCCACATGCACGAGTTCCTCGCGCAAGTTGAGAAGGTGCGCCTCATAAGCCTCGCGCTCTTGGTAGAGTGCTGAAAGATCGTGGACGATGCCGACGAAGACGCGCTTGCCGTAAAGGATGCCGTCGCCCACCGATAGATACATGGGAAAGCTGCTGCCGTCTTTGCGCTGGCCGCTAACTTCGCGCCCGATGCCGATAATGCGGGCCTCTCCGGTTTGTTTGTAGTGGGTGAGATAGTCGTCATGCTGGTCGCGATAAGGCGGGGGCATCAGCATCTTCACATTCTGCCCCAGTACCTCCGCTTCGGCGTATTGGAACAGGCGGACACAAGCGGCATTGTAGACCTGGATGAGGCCCTGTTCATCGATCACCATAATGCCATCGACCGCCGTGCGGATCAGGCAACCGAAAAGGCTGTCGGGGGAAAGTTCTTGTTCTGGCCAGGGAGGGGTGAAGTTCATATCCATTCACACGGTCCGGCAAAACGCGCCAAAATCCCAATCAATACAATCAACCCCAAGCCTCTAGCTGTCCCGTTTCCCGGAAATTGATATTAGAACATTACTAATTGTAAAGCGACACAATCCCGCGTGAAC
>JARLIR010000056.1 GCA_031291635.1 Rhizomicrobium sp.
CGCATAGTGCTTCCCCAGCGTTGATGCGGTGCTCATTTTACACGGTTGTATTTTGGCTGCCTTCAATTTTTTGTAACAGTTTCCCCCTTCCCGCGGCTTGGTCGCAACAAAAAAGGCCCGCGGATGCGAGCCCTGATTGTTTCTCTGGCCTCTGGTCTATTCCGCCGGAACCCTGCGGGCCGTGCCAAAGGGTCTGGCCATAAGCCGCCCGAGTGCCGCGAACCAATGGCCGTACATGCGCAGGAAGCTGCCGTGCTTGGCCTTGACGCGATAAGGCAGCGCCAGCAAGGCCGGGATCAGCCCCAGGGTGATCATCTTGGAGAAGGCCAGGCCAAAGACGATGGCGGTGGAGATTTGAATCCACATCATCGCGTTGACGCTGCCGATGGTGACGGAACGGTGCCAAAAATCGATTTCCAGCGCATACATCATGGGCAGAAGGCCGCCGATGGCCGTGACCGTGGTCAAGAACACCGGGCGCAAGCGCTGGGCACTGGAGCGGATCACCGCTTCGATCGGCTCCATGCCGTCTTTCAGGTGGCGATGGAAGGTGTCGATCAAGACGATGTTGTGGTTCACCACCACGCCTGCCAGCGCCAAGAGGCCGGTGCCGGTCATGATGATGGAGAAGGTCTGGCCCATCACCACCATGCCCAGCAAGGCGCCGATCATCGCCAGGATCACGGCGATCAGGATCAGCACGGTGTGATAGACGCTGTTGAACATCGCCAGCAGCACCACCGCGATCAGCCCCAGCGCCAAGAGTCCGGCGATGCTGAGGAAGGCCATGGATTCGTCTTGGTCTTCGGTCGATCCCTTAAAGGCGATGTGGACATCGCTGGGGAAGTTCTGGGCCGCGATCCAGCTTTTGATCTTCGCCATCTCGGCATTGGGCAGCACCGTGTTGGGCTTCATATTGGCGCGAATGTGATAGACGCGCCGGCTGTCGGCATGCTCGATGGAGTTGGTCTTTTGCGCCGGCACGACTTTGACGAAGCTGGATAAGGGCACCACGCCGTTGTTCGCCGTGGCAATGCGCAGATCGTCGAGCGCATGCACGCCGCGCTGCATACTGGGATAACGCACCCGGATATCCACCTCGTCGTCGGAATCATCGGGGCGATAACGGGCCACGAAAATGCCGTTGGTGACAAGCTGCACCGCGGTGCCGATCTCATAAGTGTTGACGCCGAAGCGGCTGGCCAGCTCGCGGTCGATCTGCATGTCCCATTCGATGCCGGGCAGGGCGCGCGTGTCTTCGATATCGCGCAGCTCGGGCGTGGCATCGGCGTGGCGGCGAATGCTGTCGACCACGGCGAGCAGGGAGCCGTAATCTTCCGAGGTGACATCGACCACCACGTCTTTGGCGTTGTTGGGCCCAGATTGCGGTTCATGCACTTCGACACGAATACCGGCCATGCCTTCGGTCTTCTTGCGCACCTCTTCCAGAATGGCTTTGCCGGTGCGGCCGCGATCTTCCATCGGCTTCATTTCGACGGTGACGCGCCCGATCACATCCACCGGGGCATTGTCACCGCCGCCGCCCGTGGTGGCATAGAAATATTTGATGCCGTCGACGCCTTCGATGCGATGCTCCACGCTCATCAAGAGGTCGCGCTTTTCGGCCGCCGAAAGATTGCCGCGCGCCGAGACATAGATATTGGCCATGTTGGGGTCGGTGGTGACGAAGAATTCGGCGCCTTTGAAGAACAGTCCCGCCGACACCAACACCGCCACCACAATGGCAAAGGCGCTGAGGATGACGCGGCCGGGATGCTTGGTCAGTTTTTCGGCGAAATGAGCATACCAGCCAGTGATGCCGCCGATGTCGTGCCAATCGCCGGTCTCGCTGGCTTCGATGGCGCGCTCATGCTCCTCGTCACGCGGCGGCGCTTTGCCGAACCAGCCGCCCAGCACCGGCAGGAAGATCAGCGCCACCACCATCGAAGACGACAGCACGATGATCAGGGTGATGGGAAAGAAGCTCATATAAGCGCCGACCACGCCCGGCCATAACAGGATCGGCACAAAGGCTCCGATCATGGTCATGGTGGCGCTGACCACTGGCCAGAACATGCGCAAGGCCGCTTCAGCAAAGGCTTGGCGCGGCGGATGGCCTTCGGTCATTTTGCGGTCGGCATATTCGACCACGATGATGGCGCCATCGACCAACACGCCCACCGCCAGCAGCATGGCGAACATGATCATGAAGTTCAGCGTGTAGCCGAGCCCGTTGAGGACCATGAAGCCCATCAGAAATGAGGTCGGAATGGCGACGCCGACCAGAAGCCCTGAGCGCAGCCCCAGCGCCGCCACCACGATCACCATCACCAAAAGAATGGCGAGCAGGATGGAATCGAACAACGAACTGAGCTGATCGCGGATGAAGATCGATTGGTCGAACATGAAGGTGGAATGCACCCCGGCCGGCCAATTCTTCGCCGCTTTCTCCACCACCGCTTTGATCTTCTCATTGGTCTCGATCAAATTGGTGCCGACGCGCTTGGTGACGTCGATGGCCATGGTGGGCTGGCCGTTCATGCGCGCGAAGCTGTAAGCGTCGACAAAGGTCCGCCGCACCTGGGCCACGTCTTTCAAGGTGATGGAGGAATTGCCGCTGGCGCGGATCGGCAAATCCAGCACGTCCTTGGCGGTGGCGATGACGCCCGGCACTTTGACCTGGAAACTGCCATGGCCGGTTTCAATGGTGCCCGCCGCGATCAGCGTGTTGTTGTTGGAAACCGCGTTGTAAATTTCGCTTTGGGTGATGCCATAGGTTTCCAGCTTGGCCGGATCGATGGTGATCTCCAGCTGCTCTTCGCGCGAACCGTTGATGGTGGCTTCCAGCACCGCCGGAATCATGCGGATTTCGTCGCGCAGCGAGCGCGAGATGCGCAGCAAAGTGCGTTCGGGAATTTCGCCCGACAACGCGATGGTGATGACCGGATTGTCAGAGGTGGAAAATTCACGGATCAGCGGCGGATCGGATTCCTTCGGCAGCCTGGCTCTGGCGGAATCGACTTGGGCGCGGACATCGCCCAAAGCTTTTTCCATCTTGGTCTCGGCCTGGAACTCCATCACGATATTGACGCCGCCTTGGAAGGCGTGGCCTTGGGTGTGCTTGACGCCTTGCACCGAGCGCAGCGCGGTCTCCAGCGGCTTCAGCATCAGCCGCTCGCCATCTTCCGGGCTGATGCCGGAATAGGTCACCTGCACGAAGAGATAGGGCACCGGAATATTGGGGTCGGATTCCTTCGGGATGGTCCACAGCGCGTAAACGCCGGCGAAGATCACCACCAGGATCAGGGCCCCGATCAGCCGCGTATTGGCCACGGCCCATTCGACGATTTTGGTCATGGTGTTTTGCCCGCGGCGTCCAACACGGTTTTCACTTTCTCGCCATTGGCCACCAGCTCTTGGCCGACCACGATGACATCGGCCACCGGCGGCAGCCCGGCGATCCACATGCCGTCCGGCCCGTCAGAGATGATCTGCACCGGCACAAACCGGGCGAGGCCCTTCTGCACCACGCGCACACCGACGATGCCGCTGTCTTCCAGCACCAGCACGGCAGGCGAGATCTTCTGCGCCGGGATCAGGCGGTTGGGCACCACCATGATATCGGCGCTGACGCCGCTGCGCAGCTTGGCATCGGGATTGGGCACTTCCACTTCGATGCGGAAGGTGCGGCTGGTGGCATCGGCATGCTCGGAGACAAAGCGCACGCGCCCTTCCACCGTCTCGCCCGTCACCAGCTTGACGCGGGCTTTGTTGCCGATCCCGACTTGCCCCACCATCTCTTCGGAGAGCGTGCCGACCGCCAGGAATGGCTCGGGCGCCACCACCATGGCGCATTTGTTGCCCACCTGCAGATAGTCGCCGAGATTGGCATAACGCTCGTCCACCACGCCGGAATAAGGTGAGCGGATCTGGGTGTTGGCGAGTTGGATATCCATGGTCGAGGCCCCGGCCTTGGCGGCTTCATAGCTCGCTTTGGCTTGCGCCATCTGGGTCTTGGAGCGGAAGCCTTCCTTGAAGAGCTCGCGCGCAACCTCCAGCTCTTTCTCAGCCTGGTCCATTTGCGCCCTTGCTTGGGCGGCCTTGGCGCCACGGTCATTGACCTTGAGTTCGCAGAGCACCTGGCCCGCCTTGACGCGATCGCCTTTTTCGAAATGCAGCGCCGCCACCACGCCATCGACTTCGGCGCGGACATCGACTTGATGCAGCGCCTCGGTGCGTCCGCGCACGGTGATGATGGCTTCATGCGGCACCGCCGTCAGCCGTGCCACGCGCACGATCTGAGTCTGGGCGAGCTTGCTATCGGCTTTGGCTTCGTGATGGGCGGGCTTGAAGATCCCGGTGGCTAGATACAGCGCCACCACGATGGCAATGCCCAAGGCCCATTGATATTGCGGCTTCAGACGCAGCCAGAACCCCGGCATCACCCGCTCGTATAAACCGCCGATCCCATTCTCTCGCACGATGTTCCACCCTCGCAAGGTGCGGCCGGGGCCGCCCCAGATGTCTTTATCGGGGGATCTTAAGAAAAATTCGCGATTGCAGACGCTTTGGCGTCACGACCGGTAGAGACCAACCCCGCAGGCTATTGATTGGGGTACATATGGCGAAATTGCGGGTCTGCAAGCCCGCTGCGTCAAGCGTGCAAGCAACCGAGGCCCGCGCGCTGCGAGGGCCTCGAAACTAGTGCGCTTTCCGCGGACTTTGCGCCTCGCCACCCGTGTCCTATGGGCCGCGCCGTCAGAGGATTTCGACGCGGTCCACTTCCTCGCCCTTTTGGCCCTGTCGGGTGGAGAAGCGAATGCGTTGGTCGGGCTCAAGCAGCCCCACGCCCGAGCGCCTCAGGGCGCTGGCATGGACATAGACATCAGCCCCGCCATTGTCGGGCACGACGAAGCCGAAGCCTTTCTGGTCGTTGTAAAATTTGACCTTGCCATCGACCATCGGGCCCGCCTCGCGGCCGTTGTCCCGATCATAACGGTCGCCGCCGAAGCGGTCGCCGCCGCCAAAGCGGTCACCGCCGAAACGATCGCCGCCGAAGCGGTCGCCGCCGCCAAAACGGTCGCCACCGCCGAAGCTGTCGCGCCGGGGACGGCGCTGACCGCCACCACCGCCATTGTCGGCCGTGCTTGAGTCGACCGTGTGCACGGTGACGACTTGGAGGCCGCGCGGCGATTCCTGCAGATCGCAGACAATCGTTGCGCCCTGGGGCAGGTCTTGGGCGCCCAGAGCCGCCAAAGCCGAAGCGTGACAGAAGGCATCCCCGCCATTTTCAAGCGTGACGAAGCCGTAGCCCTTGGTGGAATTGTACCATTTGACCGTGCCCTTCGCCGACGCCTGGGCGAGGGAACGCGAGTCCTGTGAATTGTAATTCGCCATGTCTATGCCGATGCCGCACCAGCCGGAAATGATCCCAAATGCGCACCGGTCAGTCCGGCGGGCGGACCCATGCGTCATCTTGCATCATGCCTAATGTCGACGCGAATCCGCAAGCGCTCTCGCGTGACACGACGCAAGGGCAAGATACGTGACGGGCATTGATACCGGTATCCGGTTGGGAAATTTTGTTGTTATTTCCGCCCATTCGGCTGCGCGCACTATTCTTCACTGCGTTTAAGAGCCTCTAGCGCACGAAAAAAGATCGCCGCGCTAAGGCGAAAGCCTTTTCAGCTGCACCAGCAAAACGTCTTCGGCCCGCAGCGGCAAAGTGCTGCGAAAGACGCTGTTGCGTCCGACTATAACCGTACGGTTGATAACCGGCGCATCGCTGGTGGCGCTCTGTAGCTTGGCGATTTGTTGGTCGGACAAATCTTTCGGCAGGCCCCAGACGATGGCCTGCGAATAGGCGTCATTGGCCTCAAAGCCGGTGCGATGCAGGGTCAGGCGATAGTGCCCGGGCTTCAGGCCCAAAAGTGTCAGCGCCACCGGTTCGCGCGCCGCGGCGGGCCGCCGCTTTCTGAAGAAGGGGCGGTTGCTTTCCTTCTGCTCGGGCGTCTCGTAGTTCCAGATCAGTCCGGAAAAATCATCGCCTTGGCGCGTCAGCCAAGAGCGCGCATCGCTATTGACCAATTGCTGCGGCCCCAGCGCATTCAGATATTTGTAGGCAAAGAACGCCGCTTTGCGGATGCCTTCGCGATTGATCAGGCCAAAACCACCATGGAAAGACGAGGGCGTCGGCCCGGCTTCTTCAAACAAATCCGTATACGTCCAATAGCTCATGGATTGGGCCGCGCCCTCGGTCTGTTTCAGTTTGTCGAGGATGAAGGCGGCCGAAAGATAATCGTCGTGGATCGGATCGCGGGGATTGTAGCTGGTGCTCCATTCGGTGAAATAAAGCGGCAGGCCGGGAAAGGCCGATGCCGCAATCTCTTTGCGCACTTTCACAACGTCGCCGCTGATCGCGGTCGGATTGGGCGAGAGCTTGTTGTCGCCTTCGCCTTTCTCATCCAGAAAGCCGCCATCGACGCCATAGGTATGGGTGGTGACGAAGTCGACCGGCACGCCCGCGGCTTTGGCATGGGCCAAAAATTCCGGCACCCAGGCCGCGCCTGCTGTGGCGGGTCCGCCCACCTTCAGCGCGCCGTCGACCGCTTTCAGTGCCCCCGCCGTGCTGTCGTAGAGCTTGAAATAGGTCGCTTGATTGCCGCCAGTCCAAAAGCCATCGAGATTGGGCTCGTTCCACACTTCAAAGCGCCAGCTCTGCACTTCAGCGGCGCCGTAACGCGTTTCCAAATGGCGGGCGAAAGCGGTGATGAAATCCGACCACTTGCCCCAATCCTTAGGCGGCGAGCCATTGGCCTTCCAATAAAAGATGGTGCGCGTCTCGCTGGCGAGGTCGGACGGCATGAAGCCGATCTCGACGAAGGGCTTCATCCCGGTTTTCAGGATGGCGTCATAGACCGCGTCGATCTTGTCGAAGTCATAGACGGGCTTGCCATCCACCTCGCGATAGGCCGCCATATCGTCGCTGAAGATGCCGTGGAAGCGGATGAACTTAAACCCCAGCTCGTCATGGGCAAGTTTCAGCTGGGCCAGATTGGCGGGGCGCAGCAAAATGCCGGGATGGTCCGCCCCGACGCAATCCTGCCACGCCATATCGCGCGGGCCGCTGAGGGCGCCAAGATCCGCCGTAATGGCGCGGGGCGCCGCCGAGGCCGGCAGCAAGGCCATGATCGCCAAAACCCATAACGCCGCACGAAGCTTGGACATCGCATTCCCCTGAATCATTTATTTGTATGATTTATAAGCGGGGACGCATATGCCGTCGATTGGCCAAAAGCGCAAGGGTTTGCATCAACCGGCGACGCGAGGCTTGTCCTTCATGATCCCCGCACAGTAAATGCTCTGCGGGTGATGGTTCAGCCATGGAAATCGAAAGCGCTTTCCACGGTATCTTGGTAGCCAAATTTCTCTCGAAGGATTTGGAGACCTGGATCGACATCGCCGCGCCGCCCGAACGGGTTTGGGCGGTATTGATCGACTTTCCGGCCTGGCAACGTTGGAACGCCTTCATCCCCAGCGTTGAGGGCGCCCTCTGCGAAGGCAAGACTGTCCGCATCAAGGTGGTTCCGCCGGGCCTAAAACCGATGCTGTTCCAGCCCGAAATTTATACCGTGCGGCCGCTGCGAGAAATCCGTTGGGGCGGCAGCTTTCTATGGTTTGTCTATCGTGGCGATCATAGCTTTCTGCTCGAACCCTTGCCCGGCGGCAACACCCGCTTTCGCCAGATCGAGCGCTTTCGCGGCCCCCTGGTGCTGCTGATGGGCGGCATGATGAAGAGCACTGAGGCGGGCTATCATGAAATGAACCAGGCCCTCAAGCAGGAAGCGGAATCGCGCTGATGCGGCGAGCACCTTAGCCGCCGATCATCACTGTGAAATCGCCCAACACGATGCTCCCGCCATGTGCCGTCGTATCGCCCATGCGCGCCGCGGGCATGCCGCAGATCATCACCGTCGCTGAGCCTTTGATGATCGTATCGGGCGGGCCGACGCAGACCGCCATGTCACCCAGCTTCGCGGCGGGCAATTTGCCGACCAGCACGGTGGCCGCTCCGGGGCCGGTAATCGGACCTCCGACATGCGGAATCGGCGGCAGGCCCGGCGTCACCATCGGGCATGTATGCATATCGGTCAGGCGGGCGGCTGGCGGCACGGCGCATGTCCTCAGTTGATCATGATCAAGGCGGCTTTGAGCGTCAGCGAAGCCCCGCCTTGCACGGTCGCGGTCGTATTGCCTTTGGCGGTATATTCGATGGCTGCGGTTTCTTTGATATTCACGCCATCGGTCGCGACATCGCCGCCCGTGCTTTGCAC
>JARLIR010000007.1 GCA_031291635.1 Rhizomicrobium sp.
CGGTAGCTTGCTTGGCACCAAGACCATCTTGAACGAGCTGATCGCTTATATCGATTTGACCAAGCTGCCGCCCGGGGCGCTGGACCCGCGTTCGACGCTGATTGTGGTCTATGCCATGTGCGGCTTTGCCAATTTCTCCTCGGTGGGGATCGTCATCGCGGGCATGAGCGCGCTGGAACCGGATCGCCGCGATGAGTTCGTGCCGCTGGTGATGCGGGCGCTGTTTGCCGGAACCATGGCGAGCGGACTGACCGGCGCCATCATTGGCTTTTTGCCGGTGACGTAAAACTCCGCCTATACTGCGCGGAATGGCTGAGAAGGGAAAAGACCTCGAAGCGTTGCTGGCAGAGATCCGGGCGTGCCGGATCTGCGAGGCTGTTCTTTCGCCGCGACCGATCATCCATGCCAGCAGCACAGCGCGGATTGGCATTTTGGCGCAGGCGCCGGGCATCCGCGTGCATGAAACCGGGATCTCGTTCAACGATCCTTCGGGTGATCGCTTGCGCGAATGGATGGGGATTGGCCGCGACGTCTTCTATGACGAGAGCAAGATCGCCATCATCGGCATGGGCTTTTGCTTTCCCGGCTATGACGCGCATGGCGGCGACCTGCCGCCGCGCAAGGAATGCGCCGTGGCCTGGCAGGACAAGCTGTTTGCGGTGCTGCCGAAATTCGACCTGACACTGCTAATTGGCAGCTATTCTTTTGCTTGGCATTTGAAGGGGCGTGCCAAGGCCAATGTCTCGCAAACGGTAGAGGCGTGGCGCGATTACACGCCCGCGATCATCCCCTTGCCGCATCCCTCCTGGCGCAACAATAGCTGGCTCAAGAAGAACCCGTGGTTCGCGGCGGAGCTGCTGCCCTATCTGCGCCGCCGCGTGAAGAAAGCGCTGAAGTGATCAGTGCCGTTTGGCAGCGTGCTTCTTCTCCAGTGTGAGCGGCAGTTCGAACGGCACCGCGGGAAGGCCCTCGGAACTGACCAGATTGCACAGCGGGCTATCGGCCCAGCAAAAGCGCACGCTGAGGGCTTTGGGATGGTGTGAGGCATCAAGCGTCACCGCGTCCTTACCCACAACGCCGTCGACATAACCGCATTGATCGGGCGCTTCGCAAAGGCTGAAGCCGATGGCGCGATTCCATTCGCGGGTTTCGAGGCCTTTGGCGACGTGATCGAATGTTACGGTCACGGTCTTGCCGCGGCGGGTGGCGGTCAGCGGCGTGGGGCTGCTGCCTTCGATTGGCTCGCCGTAAATCTGCTGGCGGGCGAGAAGGGCAAGGCGCCGTCCCACCTCCTGCTTCATTTGCGGATGGATGTTGTTGGTCACGCCGAGATCGGTGGCTACCGCCAGGCCGGTGTTGGGCGTTGATGCCACGACGAGGCGTTGGCTCTCGCGGGTCTCGGCCCAGTTCGATTTTCCGGGAGTAGCGCGCTGCGGGCCGAAGCTGGGTAACTGCACGATATAGAACGGCGTGCTGTCGCCGAACTTGCCGCGCCAATCTTCGATCAAGGCTTTCAGCAAGCGGCGGTATTCGGCCGGTTGATCAGCATCGGTTTCGCCTTGATACCAAACGATGCCGCGGATTTGCGTCGCGCCCAAAGGCACGATCTGGCCATTATACAGTGTGGAAATGCCGAACTGATTGAGCCAAGGTTGATGCGCCAATGGCGGCAAGTGATCGGCGGGCGCTGAGGTCTTCCAATGCCACGCACCGGTCAGCGGTTTGGCCGTACCGCTGGCGAGTTTCAGATTCATCTTTTCGGCGGCATCGAGAAAGCCGCCGCCCACGACCATGCCCACGGCGATGACGTTTTTGCCTTCGTGCAGCGTGCCGGACGGAACCGTGTAATTGCGCACGACATCATAACCTTCGCCTGCACCGACTTCTGTGCCGTTGACGAAGGCGAGATCGTAATTGCTGATCTGGCCAAGCGTCAGCGTGGCGCTGCCTTGCGCTTCTTCTGCGCTCAGGGTGATGGTTTTGCGCAGCCACAGGATGCCGTCGAATTTCGCCAGCTTCGGCCAAGTCCGCCAACCGCCGGTGGGCACATTGGCATCCCATTTGGAATCATCCAGCGCCGGATCGAACCATGAGGGCGCCCCCTTCATCGCGGGATCATGGGCGTCAAACCAGGCATGCACCAAGGCGCGGTATTTGAGGTCGCCATTTTTCGGCGAGGTGGCATAGGTTTTGACGATGTCGAGCACTTCGCCATAATTGCCAAGGGTGCTGAGCTTGTCGTTGCTGATCCAGGCCTGAATGGCAGAGCCACCCCAGGCATCTTCGATCAGGCCGACGGCGACCTTGGCCACCGGCTGCAACTCGCTGCCGAAATAATAGCAGGTGGCGGAGAATTCCTTCGCCGTCTCCGGAGTGGTCACCGCCCAGCTGGCATCCGAGCCGAAGGTCTCATGCGGCGTGGTGCTGCTATAGCGCTGCACATGGAAGAGGCGAAGCTGCGCGTTCTGGGCCGAGCGCACTTCGCTGTCGTAATTGGTGGCGAGACGGAGCGGCAGTTCCATATTCGATTGGCCCGAGCAGAGATAGACATCGCCCAGCATCACATCGCGCAGGCTTTGGCTCTCGCCGCTGCTGCTCTTGGCGACGAGCGTGTAAGGGCCGCCGGCTTTCATCGCGGGGAACGTGACCTGCCAATGGCCTTTGGTATCGGCGGTGGCGCTGGCCGTTTGATCAGCGAAGGAAACCTCCACCGTGGCGCCAGGAGTGGTCAGGCCCCAAATCGGCAGCGGCTTGTCGCGCTGCAAGACGGCGTGGTCTTGAAAGGTGGTGTAGAGCAGACCGAGGGGACGCGGCGGGAACTTGTCCTTGACCACTGTGACCACTGGCGGGGGCGGCGGCAGCGGCGTGCTGGTGACAGTCGTGCAGCCCGTGAGCACGAGAGCCGCGGCGAGCACTGCGGACTTGTTCATTCCTCGTTCCCCTTTATTGTCGCGTGGGCGGCGATTTAATACCGGGAGCCTCTTGATGGCCAGATTGGCTGCCGTTCTTGTCTGCGTCATACTGGCGGGGCTTGCAGGCTGTGCGCCGGTAACGGCCCCTTTAGGGCTGGAACATCTCTCGCCTGTCCTCACAGATGACAGCTTTGTCACCCATGACGGCACTGCGCTGCCCTTGCGCCATTGGGATGCCAAGGCGCCGCGCGCCGTGATCGTGGCCCTGCACGGCATGAGCGATTATTCCAACGCCTTCGCCATGCCGGGACCCTATTGGGCCAGCCAAGGCATCACGCTTTATGCTTATGACCAGCGCGGCTTCGGCCGCGCCCCAAATACCGGCATCTGGCCGGGCTCCGCGGTGATGCAGCAAGATCTCAGCGATTGCGTCGAGGCGGTGCGGGCGCGCCATCCCGGCCTGCCGGTTTATGCCCTTGGTGAAAGCATGGGCGGTGCCGTGCTGCTAACCAGCCTTGTCGGACCAGCGCCGCCGCGCCTTGATGGCGTCATCCTGGTGGCGCCCGCCGTGTGGTCGCGAGGCGACATGCCGTTCTATTATCGCACCGCGTTGTGGTTGACGGCGCATACGGTGCCGTGGATGACGGTCTCCGGCAGCGGCCTCAAGATTTGGCCATCGGATAACATCCCCATGCTGCGCGCCAACAGCCGCGATCCGTTGTTCCAGAAAAAGGCGCGCACCGATGCGGTTTGGGGGCTGGTCAATGTGATGGACGAGGCCCGCCACGCACCCGAGGTCTTGAAGTCGGCGCCGCCGATCCTGATACTGTACGGCGAAAAGGATCAGATTATCCCGCGCGTGCCCACCGAAGCGGTGGTGCATGCGTTAGAGGCCAAAGCCCCCGCCGTCTCAACCGAAGTGCATGTCTATCCCAAAGGCTATCACATGCTGCTGCGCGACCTGAACGCCGCCATTGTGTGGAAGGATGTGGTGACGTTCATCGATCAACACGCTACGGCCTTATCGTCCCCGCATTGACATGGGCGCTGGCGGTGGCGGCTTTGTCGGTGGCTGAACCGCCGAGGCGCACTTGATACTCCCCATCGGTAACGCGCCAGATATTGGCATCGCCGTCGAACATGGCGAGCAGCCGTGGATCGGCAGTGAGCGTGACGTGCTTGACCTCGCCAGGCGCCAAATCGACTTTGCTGAATCCGACGAGGCGGGTTTCGCCATAAGGCGGCTTAACGTAGATCTGCGCCACGGTTTTGCCGGCGCGCGTGCCGGTGTTGCGCACATCGAAGCCAAAGGCGAGGGTATTGCCGCCCGTTACTTTCAGCCCTTCATAGGCAAAGCTGGTGTAGGACAGGCCATAGCCGAAGGGGAACAGCGGCGGCAGTTTCTGATCCTCAAACCAGCGATAGCCCACCTTCGAGCCTTCGTTGTAGATCACGTCATAAACCGTCGGCGAGCCGTTGGTGCCGATGATGCGGCCATCGGGGCGCTGACCGGTGATGATGGGATGCGGCAGCTGGCTTTCGGTGATGGGAAAGGTCACGGGCAAACGGCCCGAAGGATTGACCTCGCCGAAGAGAATGCGCGCGATGGCAGCGCCGCCGCGATTTCCGGAATACCATGCCTCGACAACGCCATCGACCTTATCGAGCCAGGGCATAGTCACGGGCCCGCCGGTCTCAAGCACGACGATGGTATGGGGATTGGCAGCGGCCACGGCGGCGATCAGTTCATCCTGGTTGCCGGGTAGCGAGAGGTCGATGACATCAACGCCTTCGCGCATATGCTGATGAACAAAGACGATGGCAAGGTCCGATTTTTTCGCCAGCGCTACGGCGGCGGCAATGTCGTCGCCAGCGGCGTAAGTCACTTTCGCTTGCGGCGCCATGCGGCGGATCTCGGTCAGCGGCGCGGAAGCATGCAGCACCACGGTATCGCGCGGCAAAGTCCATGTCTCGCCAGCGATGACGCGCGTACCGCCACCGGTGGGGACTTCCAGCTCCTTTGAATGACCGATGCCGAGCACTTGCGATGAGCCACCACCAGAGGGCACGCCCAAATCGGCATGGGCGCCGATCACCGCAATTTTCTGCCGTTTGGCCATGGAAAGCGGCAACACCGCCTTATCGTTTTTGAGCAGCACGATGCCTTCTTCAGCCGCGGTCTGGGCCACCGCGAGATCGGCATCGACATCAATCGGGCCTTTGACCACCGGACGATCGAACAAGCCTTTGGCAAACATGCTGCGCAGAATGCGATGGACCATGTTGCGCAGCCGCGTTTCCGGCACTTGGCCTTTGGCCACGGCTTCTTTCAGCGGCGGGCCGAAATAATCCAGGCGATCCGAACCATTGGAGGATTCCTGGTCCAGTCCATTGAGCGCCGCCGCCACGGTCGAATGCACCGCGCCCCAATCCGACATGACAAAGCCGCGATAGCCCCAATCGCCTTTCAGGATTTCGGTGAGAAGGTAATGATCCTCGCAAGCGTAATTGTTGTTGACGCGGTTATAGGAGCACATGATGGCGCCGGGATCGCCGCGTTCGAGCGCGATTTCAAAAGCCAGAAGATCGCTTTCGCGGGCATCGGCATCGGAAATATTGGCACTCATCACCGTGCGCGCGGTTTCCTGATCGTTGAGCGCGAAATGTTTGGCGGTGGACAGCACTGCTTGGCTTTGGATGCCGCGAATGGATTCGCCCACCATGATGCCGGCCAGCAAGGGATCTTCCCCGGCATATTCAAAGGTGCGCCCACCGCGCGGCTCGCGCGCCAGATTGGTGCCGCCCGCCAACAGCACATTGTAGCCTTTGGCGCGGGCCTCTCTGGCGATCATAGAGCCGCCTGCAAAAGCCTGTTCGGGATTGAAGGTCGCGGCCGTCAGCAACGAGGAGGGCAGGGCGGTGGCAGTATCGCCGGGGCGCATATTGCCGCCATTGGCAACGCCCAGGCTGGCATCGGATTCGGTGAGCGCCGGAATGCCAAGCCGCGGAATGCCGGGAATGAGGCCTGCGCTCATCGGCATCTGGGCTTTGATCTCGGCGGTCAGTAAGGGGCGATTGGCGGCCTGATAAGGCATGCCAAAATAACCGTCGATCAGAATAAAGGCTTCGTCGCGCGTCATCTGGTTCAGCACCAGATCAGCGCGGGCATCGGGCGAAAGGCTGGCATTCATCCAGGGGCGCTGTTGGGCAGGGACCTGCGCTCCCGCCGCCACGGCCAAAAAGCCGAGCACCACCACACACACCTTGCCGTTCATCACGCAGTCCTTCCCAAGCGCCAGCTATCGTGACGCCATAATCGTGGCATCATTATTGTTACTGCGGCTGGGTTATAAAAGACTGCATCGCGCGACAGAAGAGCTTGTCAGGCTTAACGTTTCATTTCCAATTTGACACCGGCGCGGGCGGCCAAATGGTAGCAGAGGTCCATTTGATCAGCGAGCGCGTGTTTTTCGCCGAGCGCGGCGCTGCGATATGCATCGATCATGCGACCGGCATAGACGATACGGGAGCGGGAATAGCCATCAAGCGTGATTTGGCCCGCCTTGTGCAGGTTTTCAAAAGCCTCGCGCATGACTTCAGAATAGAAATTGGTCGGTGGTGCGTAGAGCGGCTTGTAGAGAACGGTATAGGTATTACCACGCCCTGCGACGACGATGGCTTCGGCCTGCAAATTGGGATCGGTGAGAAGAAAGCGGGTGACATCGCAGACCGCGATCGCATCGGCCCAACTGTTGAGTTTACTGAGCTCGAAATCGGAGAGATGGTCGGCACGCGCTGGGCCGCACAACACCATCGCGGCCACACAAGCGGCGACCATCGGATAAGCCGCAAGACGCATCGCTGGCACTCCTGTTCAAGGCGCCCGATTATCCGCCTGTCAGCGTGACACCGATCTCAAAATCGCGCGATTGCGTGATCACGGATGCGCGACCGGTGCTGGCGTCTCGGCCTTCTTGGCGGCCTTAAACGCTTTCATGAAGGTGCCGAATTGGGGTCCGATAGCGGCAAAGAGTGGGTTCTCGCGGCCTTCCAGAAGGGCCTCGCCGAAGAGCTTGAGTCCGAGCAGGAAGGAGCGTTCGGCATCATCCTTGGCCCGCCGCGCCACCAGCGCCAGGACGTCATCGTGGTTCTCGGTTTCGAACACAAGCGGCTCGGCCTCGACCGGAGCGCCGTGGTTGTCGGCGAGATATTCGACTGTGATGCGATAGCGGTGTTTGGCCATAGAACGCTCCGGGCCGCACGGCGCGGCACTGTTGAACTATGCGCGAGTATGGGGCCGAAAAGGAGCGGGATACCATCCTTCGCCGCTGGCAAAGAATGGTGGGCGCGACAGGGATTGAACCTGTGACCCCACCCGTGTGAAGGGTGTGCTCTCCCGCTGAGCTACGCGCCCGGGCCATTTTTCGGCGCCTGCCGGGCAGAGATTTGCTGGCAAGCGCTTCGGGAGGAGTGCGTATAAAGCGCCCGCTCCTCCGGTGCAAGCGGGCGTTTGGGCCCCAACTGCGCTCTCTGGCCCCAGGCGTTAAAGACCGAGAAGCTGCTTTGCGGCGACCGGAACCGCAGTGAAATCCTCAACCACCACATCGGCGCCCAGGCTGGAAGCAGGCTGCTGGGTATAGCCGTAGGGCACCAATATCACCGGCACGCCTGCGGCGCGGGCGGTTTCGACGTCGGTGATGCTGTCGCCCACCATCAAGGCCGGTCCGCCGCCAAGTTCGCCTTGAATCTCGGCAAAAAGCCGCGGGTCCGGCTTCATATAGGCGCGTTTGCCCTGGCCATAGATGGCACCGAAAAAGTCCGTCATGCCCAGCGCATCGAGCAGGCCCGTGGTGGGGGCATGGGGCTTGTTGGTGAGCACGCCCAGGACGAAGCCTTCGGCCTGAAGGGCCTCCAGGGTCGCCATGACGCCGGGATAAGGCAGGCTGTTGTCCGCGACATGGCTGCCGTAATTTTGTAGGAAGGCGCGATACAGCATCTCGATCTCGAAGGGCGAGACCGGATCGCCGGTGACCAGGAAGGCCTCCGCGATGAGATTCTTGGCACCGCGGCCCACCAGCCGACGCAGCTGCTCTTCCGCAACGGGGGGGCGGCCCTCGCGCCCCAGAAGCCAATTGATACTTGCCAAAAGATCGGGCGCGGTGTCCACCAGCGTGCCGTCGAGGTCGAAGATAATTACCGGTTTGGTCATCGCAACATCATGAAGTAAAACGTCACTTTACGGTTAAAAGGTCGAGGGTTATCCAGCGAAGATGGCACGCGCAGGGGTTATTTTAGCGGCAGGCATGGGCACGCGGATGAAGTCCGTGCGGCCCAAGGTAATGCACGAAGTGGCGGGGCTGTCCATGCTCGGCCATGTCATTGGCGCCATGCGCGCGGCCGGCGTTGAGCGCATCGTCGTGGTGACGCACGCGGAAGGCGAGGCGGTGCGGGCTTTCGCTGCCAAGCTGGGCGCCGAAAGCGTGATCCAGCAGCAGCAGCTGGGCACCGGCCATGCGGCCGCTTGCGCGGGTGCGTTGCTCAAGGATTTTGCTGGCACGCTGATCATCGCTTATGGCGACATGCCGCTGGTAACCGCCGAAACCTTCAAGACGTCTTTCGCGGCGCAGGAAACGCACGGCATGGCGATGGTGGGCTTTCGTCCCGCCGATCCGGGTGCTTATGGCCGCATGATCCTGGATAGCGATGGCTTGTTGGAGCGCATCGTCGAATTCAAAGACGCCAGCGCCGACGAAAAAGCCGTGCGGCTTTGCAACGCGGGCATTCTGGCGGCCAAGTCCACGGATTTCTTCCGCTGGGCAGCGGGCCTGAACAACGCCAACGCCCAGAGCGAATATTATCTCACCGATGTGCCCGCGCTGGCCAAAGCGGACGGCGTGCGTACGGTGGTGGTGGAAGCGGCGGAAGACGAGATGATGGGCGTCAACAGCCGCGCCGAACTTGCTCGCGCCGAGGCCCTGATGCAGCAGCGTTTTCGCTTGGCTGCGCTGGCCGCTGGCGTGGGACTGGTGGCGCCGGAGACGGTACATTTCTGCTTTGATACGGTGCTCGAGCCCGATTGTCTGATCGAGCCTTATGTGGTGTTCGGACCCGGCGTCACGGTGCGTTCCGGCGCCCATATTCGGGCCTTTTCGCATCTGGAAGGCGCCAGTGTCGCGGCGGGGGCCATCGTCGGACCCTATTCGCGGCTGCGCCCGGGCACGGTGGTCGATGAAGACGTCCATATCGGCAATTTCGTCGAGCTGAAAAATACCCATATCGAAAAAGGCGCCAAGGCTAGTCATCTGACCTATCTCGGTGATGCGCGGGTCGGTGCGGGCGCCAATATCGGTTGCGGCACCATCACCTGCAATTACGACGGCTTTCTCAAGCACCACACGGATATTGGGGCAGGGGCTTTCATCGGCTCCGATACGGCGCTGGTGGCACCGGTCAAAGTCGGTGACGGTGCTATTACCGGCGCAGGCTCGGTGATCACGCGTGATGTCCCAGCCAATGCGCTGGCGGTGACGCGTGCCGATCAGAAAGTACTGCCAGACTGGGCGACAAAATTCCGCAGCCGGAAAAAAGCGGAAAAAGCTGCCAAGACATAATTCCCACTGCGGCCTTCGGGCCGAAGGAGAAACAGCATGTGCGGTATCGTTGGCATTGCCGGAACCAAGGATTGCGCCGGTGCGATTTTGGCAGCGCTGAAGCGGCTGGAATATCGCGGCTATGACTCGGCTGGTATCGCCACGCTGGTGCGTGGTCAGATCGATCGCCGCCGCGCCGTCGGCAAGCTCTCGGCGCTGGAACTGGTGCTCAAGGATTTCCCGCTGCCCGGTCACACCGGCATCGGCCACACCCGCTGGGCCACCCATGGCAAGCCTTCCGAAGCCAATGCCCATCCCCATGCCACCGAAAAGGTCGCAGTCGTCCACAACGGCATCATCGAAAATTTCCGCGAGTTGAAGGCGGAGCTGGTCGCCAAGGGCCATCAATTCGAATCCGAAACCGACACCGAAGTGTGTGCCCATCTCGTCAGCGCTTATTTGGATGAAGGTCTGTCGGCAGAAGAGGCGGCCAAGACGGCGGTGAAACGTCTGCATGGCGCCTACGCGCTGGCGATGATTTTCAAAGGCGAAGAGGGGCTCTTGATTGGCGCCCGCATGGGTAGCCCGCTTGCAGTTGGCTATGGCGCCGACGAATCCTATTTGGGCTCCGATGCCTTTGCCCTGGCGCCCTTCACCAATCGCGTCTCCTATCTTGATGACGGCGATGTGGTGGTCATTCGCGGCACGGATATTAGGATTTACGATGCCGCCGACCGGCCGGCCAATCGCGAAGTAAAAATTACCTCAGCCTCGGCAGGCTTGGTGGACAAGGCGGGCCATCGCCACTTCATGGCCAAGGAAATCCACGAGCAGCCGGAAGTGATCGCCCATACGCTGGCCGCTTATATCGATCCTGACGGCCCCACCACGCGCAACCGCGATACCAAACTGCTGAAGGCTCTGGCTGACGCCACCATGCTGACGATTTCCGCCTGCGGCACTGCCTTTTATGCCGGTATGGTGGGCAAATATTGGTTTGAAAAGCTGGCGCGGCTGCCGGTGGAAATCGATGTCGCGTCCGAGCTGCGTTATCGCGATCCGGTCTATCCTAAGAACGGCGTGGCGCTGTTCATTTCGCAATCGGGTGAAACTGCCGATACGCTGGCCGCCTTGCGCGATGCCAAAGCTCATGGCCAGACCACCATCGCCGTCGTCAACGTGCCGGAAAGCTCCATCGCGCGCGAAGCTGATATCGTGCTGCCGACCTTTGCCGGACCGGAGATCGGTGTTGCCTCCACAAAAGCCTTCACCTGCCAGCTCGCGGCGCTGGCGCCCTTGGCGATTGCTGCTGGGCGGGCACGCGGTCATTTGGATGAAGCGACGGAGAAAACACTCTGCGCCGCGTTGTTGGAAGTGCCGCGCCATATCGTGGAATTCTTGAAACAGGAACCGCGCCTGGAACAGATCGGCCAAGACGTCGCCAAGGCACGCGATGTGCTCTATCTCGGCCGCGGCTCCAGCTATCCCTTGGCGCTGGAAGGTGCCTTGAAGCTGAAAGAAATTTCCTACATTCACGCCGAAGGCTATGCCGCAGGCGAGATGAAGCACGGCCCCATCGCACTCATCGATGAGAATGTGCCGGTCATCGTCATCGCGCCGCATGACGTGCTCTATGAAAAGACCGTCTCTAATATGCAGGAGGTGATGGCGCGTGGCGGCAAGGTGCTGCTTATCTCAGACAAAGCGGGGCTGAACGCTTCGAGTGGACAGGCTTGGCAGAGCATCGAAGTGCCGACCACCGATCCCTTTATCGCTCCGATATTGTATGCCGTGCCGGTGCAGCTGCTCGCCTATTACGCCGCCGTGGCTAAGGGCACCGATGTGGATCAGCCGCGCAATCTCGCCAAATCGGTGACGGTGGAGTAGGCGCGCGGCGCGGCATGTGCGCACACGGAATGGTGGTTCTTAATGTATATTCTCGCGTGACGTAGTATGTACAGCACAACCTAGCATTGACGCAGGATTTGTATTACATGTCGCCCCCTTTCGAATTGGACCGGGGGACCATTCGTGCCATCGCCGCGCATCGAAAAGTTGGGGCCCCTCCGGCTTGTGGGTGTGATGCGTCAGCATCATGCCGCTCAGGACAACAACGGCATCTTCCTGGCTTTGCGCGCGCAGTGGAACGACTACATCATGCGCCGCGCTGAAGCCTCGACGCTTCAGAACAATTTTGGTGTCTTTGGCTGCATGGCGGACGGCGCTACACATTTTGACTACTTCTGCGGCGCGCCCTCAGAGGCGCCGTTGCCAGCGGGCTTTGTCGCGCTGCAACTGCCGGTGATGCGTTGCGCCGTGTTTGCATATGCCGAGCCGATTGCGGATCTGCGGAATTTTGTCCGCAAAGTTTTCATGCAAGAGCTTCCCACGGCTCGGTTGTCGTTGTTGCCGCGGGACGTTGGTGCACCCGAATTTGTCGAGCGCTATTGGGATGATTTCGACCATTCGATTGCCGTCGGCGGACTCGACCTGTTGGTACCTGTGCAAGCGTAAGGGGAGCGTCCGTGCCGGATGGATGCCAAACAGGGGATTCTTCACCGTGCTATTGGAGCAATTTGGCCCCATCGTCTTGGCGGGGCTCTCACGGCGTCACATCCAGTCCCTCGATCCCGAAGTGATGTATGGCCGGATTTCCACGCAATGGCGTGAGTTTGCCGAGAGTGCGCATGTCATCCCTGCTCTGCCGCCCCGGCTTGGCTATGGCATAGGCCTCGCCATCGATCGCGGCACCAAGACGATGGATTATTTCTGCGGCTTCGTTGTGCCCTCGCCGGAGCGCGTGCCCGAAGGGATCAGTTGTCTGGCGCTACCGCTGTTGCGCTGCGCCGTCTTTGCACATCAGGGACACGTTTCGCGGATTCTCTTTACCCTGGAAGCGATCTTCAGCTCGGTTCTGCCGCGCGAAGGCCTGCGGCCCGCGGTGGGTGGACCGAGCTTTATTCAGCGCTACGGCGAGAGCTTCGATCCCGATACCGGCCTCGGCGGGATGGATATCCTTATACCCGTGGCATGACAGGCAGTTGCCGCGGCGACAGCGTTGGCAAGCGGTGGCTGTGGGGCTTATTCTCGCATAAGACGCATTTTGGGGGCTTCTTATGTCCGGCTTGGCTCTGTTTACGATCTTCCACACCCTGATCAGCATCGCGGCGATGTTTGTGGGGTTGTTCTTGCTCTATGGCTTTTTGCAGCGACAACGCATGCCGCGCTTGACGCTGTGGGCCTTGGGTCTGCTCGCGGCCACGACCATCACGGGGTTTCTGTTTCCCATCCATGGCTTCACCCCGGCGCTTGGCACCGGCATCGTCTCGACGGTGTTGCTGATATTGGCCTTTGCCGCCCGCTATCGCTTCGCTATGGCCGGGGTTTGGCGCTCGCTTTATGTAGTGAGCGCCGTGGTGGCGCTTTATCTCGATTGGTTCGTGGCCGTGGTGCAGGCGTTTGTCAAAGTTCCGCTGCTGCACGGCTTGGCGCCTACGGGAAGCGAACCACCCTTTGTCGCCGCGCAGGCCGTGGTGCTGCTGGCCTTCGTGATTGCAGGCTATTTCTCGGTACGGCGTTTCCGCTTCGGCTTGATGGCGAGCGGCATTTAAAGGCTGGCGCGGGCAACCGGGGCACCCGAACAAGTGCCCCGGTTGGTAGCTCTATTCCAGCATGCTGCGCAGCATCCAGGCGGTCTTTTCGTGCAGCTGGATGCGCTGGGTGAGGAGGTCGGCCGTGGCCTCGTCATCGGCTTTGTCGGCCAGCGCGTAGATCTTGCGCGCTGTGCGCACGACAGTTTCTTGTCCTTTGACCAAATCGGCGATCATGTCGGTTGCGCTCGGCACCTTTTCGCTTTCTTCGACGCTCGAGAGTTTGGCGAAGGCGGCGTAGCTGCCGGGCGCATAAACGCCCAGGGCCCGGATGCGCTCGGCGATGAGATCCACAGCTAGAGCCAGCTCGTTATATTGCGTCTCGAACATCAGGTGCAGCGTGTTAAACATCGGACCGGTGACGTTCCAATGGTAGTTATGGGTCTTCAGGTAGAGGGTGTAAGAATCGGCCAGAAGACGTGAAAGTCCTTCCGCGATGGCCTTTCTTGCTTTCTCGTCGATCCCGATATCGATCACAGGATTGCTGCTGTCCTTGCGTGCCATTCTCGTTCGATCCTTCATCAGGGCCGCTTCGGTGCGGCCGCCTATATCCTGAATCCAACTAGGGTTTTTTGGAAGAGCCAACCGTGCGGGCAAAAGGCGCGGGGTCTGCGCTGGACTAAGCTGCCGCGATCAGGTTCATTTCGCCCAGCAGGAGCGACATCATGAGCAGCGCCGACCAATTGAAGCAGCAGGCAGCAGCCCGCGCCCTCGAATATGTGACAAACGGGATGCGGCTTGGCCTCGGCTCGGGCTCGACCTCGGAGGCCTTCATTCATCTTCTGGGCGCCCGTGTGCGCGGCGGTTTGGATGTGGTCGGGGTGCCGACATCGGAACGCACGGCGCAGCTGGCGCGCTCCTTGGGCATCGCGCTCGGCGATCTCAACGATTTGGCGCCGCTGGATCTCGATATCGATGGCGCCGACGAGGCCGATTACCAGCTCGATCTGATCAAAGGCGGCGGCGGTGCGCTTTTGCGTGAAAAAATTGTCGCCGCATCGGCGGGGCGCATGATCGTGATGATCCATGGCGACAAGCTCGTTTCGAAGATGGGCGCTTTTCCGCTGCCGATCGAAGTGATCGAGTTCGGCCATGTCGAAACCGCCAAGCGCATCGCGTTGGCGGTGGAAGCGTTGGGCTATGGCAAGCTGGCGATGACGCTGCGCCACAAGGCTGATGCGGTCTACAAAACCGACAGCAACAATGTGATTTACGACGTCGCTTTCGGCCCCACCATCGCCGACACCAAGAGTCTGGCGACGGCGCTGTCCTGCGTGCCTGGTGTGGTCGAGCACGGGCTCTATATCGGCATCGCTAAGACGCTGATCATCGCCCGCGACAGCGGCATCGAGGTCATCGAGCGCGCTTAGCCGCCGAATACGTTCAGTAGTTTATCGACGGCTTTGGCCCAGGAGAAATGCTCGGCGATCCAGGGCACGGCCTTGCTGGCATCGCAGCCGCTGCGGCGTTCGATGAGGGCTTCCATGCCCGCCACGACACTGTCGAGCTCGGGTTCCAGCCAATTTTCGATGCCATTGCCGGAAAGCCGGGTGGTAATAGGAATAGCAAAGCTCGGATGGGCGTAATCGTCGGTGGCGCCGCCCTGGCTGAGGAGGACCGGCAAGCCGCAAGCGGCAGCCTCGAGCGGCGGCAGATTGAAACCTTCGGCGCGATAAGGCGAGACGTAAGCGTCGGCCAGGCCATAGACCTCGCGCATCTGATGCAGATCGAGATTATCCGGGATCACCGCGATGGCATCGCGCAGCGCCGGATCAAGGTTATGAGCACGGATGATTTCGTCCACGGAATCGTCCGCGGTGAGCGCGTAAAGGGCGCGGGCGTCTTTGAGCAACAGCACGGCGCCGCGATGGTTCTGCCGGATGACGGCGAAGGCCCGTACCAGAATATCGACGCCCTTATTGCTGCTGAGTGCGCCGATATTGAGAAAGACGAAATGCTGATCGGTAAAGCCGATGGCGCTGCGGGCTTGGGCGCGTTCCTGTTGCGTCAACGGATAGAACAAGGCCGGATCGACGCCATGGGGCACCACATGCACCCAGCTTTCGGGAAAGCCAAAGCGGATGAAGCCTTCCTTGGACCAGTGCGAC